>NZ_JBJJLR010000021.1:0-83153 GCF_046230975.1 Pseudomonas sp. KCJK9058 | reverse complement strand
ACACATGAACATGCTCGACGGGCTGTCACTGCTGCTGGCAGTGGCATTGGCGTTTTATCTGCTGGTGGCGCTGCTGCGCGCCGATCGCAGCTAGGGAGCGGCCATGCACAGTTACGATTTCGCCTTGCTCTTGGCATTCTTTGTCATCGTGCTGCTACCGGCACCCTGGCTCGGGCGGTTCTACTACAAGGTCATGGAAGGCCAGCGTACCTGGCTGACGCCTGTGCTGGGGCCGGTCGAGCAGGGCTGTTACCGGCTGGCGGGTGTGAACGCCAGCCAGGAGCAGAACTGGCGGCAATACACCCTGGCCCTGTTGGCGTTCAACCTGGTCGGCTTCCTGCTGCTGTTCGCCGTGCTGCTGTTGCAGGGCTACCTGCCACTCAACCCACAGCACCTGCCTGGCCAGGAATGGTCGCTGGCGTTCAACACCGCCGTCAGTTTCGTTACCAACACCAACTGGCAGGCTTACAGCGGTGAGGCGTCGGTCAGCTACCTGAGCCAGATGCTTGGCCTGACCGTGCAGAACTTTGTCAGCCCTGCCACCGGCCTGGCCGTGCTGGTTGCCCTGTGCCGCGGTATCGCCCGGCGCAGCGCGACGACGCTGGGCAACTTCTGGGTCGACATGACCCGTGCCACCCTCTACGGCCTGTTGCCGCTGTGCTTGCTGCTGGCGCTGTTGCTGGTGTGGCAGGGCGTACCGCAGACCTTTGCCGACTACGCCCACGCGCTGACCTTGCAAGGTGCCGACCAGACCATTCCGCTGGGGCCGGCCGCCAGCCAGATCGCCATCAAGCAATTGGGTACCAATGGCGGCGGCTTCTTCGGCGTCAACTCGGCGCACCCGTTCGAAAACCCAACGGCCTGGAGCAACCTGTTCGAGGTGGCATCGATCATCCTCATTCCGGTGGCGTTGGTGTTCACCTTCGGTCACTACGTGAAGGACCTGCGTCAGAGCCGCGCCATCCTCGCCTGCATGCTTGCCCTGTTCCTGATCGGCGGTAGCACGGCGCTGTGGTCCGAGCACCAGCCAAACCCGGCCCTGGAAAGCACGCAGGTGCAGCAGACCGCCCCCCTGGAGGGCAAGGAAAGCCGCTTCGGCACCACCGGTTCGGTGCTGTGGGCGGTCACCACCACCGCCGCCTCCAACGGTTCGGTCAACGCCATGCACGACAGCCTGAACCCGCTGACCGGTATGGTGGCGATGGTCAACATGATGGTCGGCGAGGTGATATTCGGCGGCGTCGGCGCGGGCCTCTACGGCATGCTGCTGTTCGTCCTTATCGCGGTGTTCCTGGCCGGGCTGATGATTGGCCGTACCCCGGAATACCTGGGCAAGAAGCTGCAGGCCCGTGAAGTGCAGCTTCTGGTGGCAACCCTGCTGGTGATGCCGGTCGGCGTGCTGGTACTTGGCGCCATCGCCGCCAGCCTGCCCGGCCCGGCCGGGGCGGTCACCAACCCGGGGGCACATGGTTTCAGCCAGTTGCTGTACGCCTATACCTCGGGCTCGGCCAACAACGGCTCGGCCTTTGCCGGGTTTGGCGCCAACACTGTGTACCACAACCTGATGATCGGCCTGGCCATGCTCATCGGCCGCTTCGGCTACATCCTGCCGATACTGGCGTTGGCCGGCAGCCTGGCGGCGAAAAAAAGCGCGCCGCTGGGGCAGAACAGCTTCCCGACTCACGGCCCGCTGTTCACCGGCTTGCTGCTGGTGACCATCCTGCTGGTCGGTGGCCTGACCTTCCTGCCGACCCTGGCCCTTGGGCCAATCGCCGAACACCTTAGCCTGGGTTTTTGAGGACCGATCATGAACATGCCCATTCCTGAAGTGAATAGCCGGCACAATGCCAAGGACCAGACCCGCCTCGCCGCGCTGTGGCGCCCGGCGCTGGTGCAGGCGTTCGTCAAGCTCGACCCGCGTCAGCTCAAGCGCTCCCCGGTAATGCTGGTGGTGGCCCTGACCGCGGTGCTGACCACCGTGCTGTGTTTTGCCCCCGGCGGCGGCGTGAGCACCGGCGTTGCGGTGCAGATTGCCCTGTGGCTGTGGTTCACCGTGTTGTTCGCCAACTTCGCCGAGGCGTTGGCCGAAGGCCGTGGCAAGGCCCGCGCCGACAGCCTCAAGGCCGGCAGCCAGGGCCTGACCGCCCAGCGTCGTCTGCGTGATGGCAGCTACGAGACGGTAGCTGCCAGCGCGCTGCGCAAGGACGACGTGGTACGCGTGGTCGCCGGCGAAATGATCCCCGGCGACGGCGAGGTGATTGAAGGCATTGCGGCCGTCAACGAGGCCGCCATTACCGGCGAGTCCGCGCCGGTAATACGCGAATCAGGTGGCGACCGTTCGGCGGTGACCGGCAATACGCGGCTGGTCTCCGACTGGCTGCTTGTCCGCATCACCAGCAACCCGGGCGAGTCGACCCTGGACCGCATGATCGCCCTGGTTGAAGGGGCCAAGCGGCAGAAGACCCCGAACGAAATCGCCCTCGACATCCTGCTGATCGGCCTGACCCTGATTTTCCTGATCGTGGTGGTGACCTTGCAGCCGTTCGCCCACTTCGTGGGTGGCAGCCTGCCGCTGATCTTCCTGGCCGCGCTGCTGGTGACGCTGATCCCGACCACCATCGGCGGCCTGCTGTCGGCCATCGGTATCGCCGGCATGGACAGGCTGGTACGGCTGAATGTCATTGCCCGCTCGGGCCGCGCCGTCGAGGCGGCCGGGGACGTGCATACGCTGATGCTCGATAAGACCGGCACCATCACCTTCGGTAACCGCCGCTGCAGCGCACTGCATGCTGCACCGGGCATTACCGCCAAGGAGCTGGGGGAGGGCGCCTTGCTGGCCTCGCTGGCCGATGACACCGCTGAAGGCAAATCGATTGTCGAATACCTGCGCCAGTTGCACGACTTTGTCGACCCGCCTGCCGGGCAGTTCGAAGCGGTGGCTTTCAGTGCCGAGACACGCCTGTCGGGCATCGACTTCCAGCAGCACCGGTACCGCAAGGGCGCCGTCGATGCGGTGCTGGCCTTCGTCGGTATGCAACGCCTGGAAATGCCGGCGGCGCTGGCCCGTGAAGTCGAACGCATCGCGCAGAGTGGCGGCACCCCGTTGCTGGTGTGCGTCGACAAGCGTTTGCTGGGTGTGATCCACCTCAAGGACGTGGTCAAGCCTGGCATCCGCGAGCGCTTCGCCGAGCTGCGCAAGCTGGGCATCCGCACGGTGATGGTAACCGGCGACAACCCGTTGACTGCGGCCGCCATCGCCGCCGAAGCGGGGGTAGATGACGTGCTGGCCGAAGCCACGCCCGAGAAGAAGCTGGCGCGCATTCGCCAGGAGCAGAATGACGGCCGCCTGGTTGCCATGTGTGGCGACGGTGCCAACGACGCCCCGGCACTGGCCCAGGCTGACGTAGGCATGGCCATGAACGACGGCACTCAGGCTGCGCGGGAGGCCGCCAACATGGTCGACCTGGACAGCGACCCGACCAAGCTGCTGGACGTAGTCCAGGTCGGCAAGGAGCTGCTGGTCACCCGCGGTGCGTTGACAACGTTCTCCATTGCCAACGACGTGGCCAAATACTTCGCCATCCTGCCGGCGCTGTTCGCTGCCATCTACCCGCAACTGGGTGTGCTCAACCTGATGCAACTGGCCAGCCCGCAGAGCGCCATCCTGTCGGCGATCGTGTTCAACGCGCTGATCATCATCGTGCTGATCCCGCTGGCGCTGCGTGGGGTGCGCGTGCAGGCGGCCAGTGCGGCGCACCTGTTGCGGCGCAACCTGCTGATCTACGGGCTGGGCGGCATTGTGGTGCCGTTTGCCGGGATCAAGCTGATCGACCTGCTGCTCAACGCCCTGAACCTGGTCTGAGGAGGCCGCCATGACTGCTTATCTACGCCCGGCATTGAGCCTGGCTTTGTTGATGACCCTGGTGACGGGCGCCCTGTATCCGCTGGCGGTGACCGGTATTGCCCAAGTCGCTTTCCCGAACCAGGCCAACGGTAGCCTGGTACGCGATGCGCAAGGCCAGGTGCGGGGTTCGGCATTGATCGCCCAGGACTTCCAGGGCGATGGCTGGTTCCACTCGCGGCCCTCGGCAGGTGCCTACGCGACCGTGGCCAGCGGCGCCAGCAACCTGTCGCCGAGCAACCCGGCGCTGGCTGAGCGGGTAAAGGGCGATGCGGCTGCGTTGTATCAGGCGCAGCAGGGGCCAGTGCCGCAGGCGCTGCTGACCACCTCGGGCAGCGGCCTGGACCCGCACTTGCCACCGGAGGCCTTGGCCTATCAGATCCCGCGGGTGGCGGCGGCACGGCAGCTGCCGGTCGAGCGCTTGCAAGCCTTGCTGGAACAGGCCACCCTCCACCCATTGATCGGCCCGCCGGTGGTCAACGTGCTGGCGTTGAACCAGGCCTTGGAAAAGCTTGCCATTGTCAGGTAATCGAAGCGCTGGCAGGAAGCCTGTAGGAGCGGGTTCACCCGCGAATGCGGTGGTGGTGCCACTGACGTATTCGCGGGTAAACCCGCTCCTACACGTTAAGGGGGCTTTCCCTGAAGTGGCCGACTGCTGGAAAAAGCAAAGGATGAAACATGAGTGACTCCGCCCGCGCCGATGCGCTGTTGGCCAACCTCCCACGCACCGGCCGGGGCCGGCTGAAGGTGTTCCTCGGCGCTGCCCCCGGCGTCGGCAAGACCTTCGCCATGCTCCAGGCTGCACACGCCCAGCAACGCCAGGGCGTGCAGGTGTTGGCCGGGGTGGTCGAAACCCATGGCCGCGCCGAAACCGAAGCGTTGCTCGGAGGGCTGCATCAGCAGCCCTTGCTGCGCAGCCAGTACCGTGGCGTCACCCTCGAGGAAATGGACCTTGACGGCCTGCTGCGTGCCGCGCCGGCGTTGGCCCTGGTGGACGAACTGGCCCACACGAACGCCCCCGGCAGCCGCCACGCCAAACGCTGGCAGGACGTACAAGAACTCTTGGCCGCGGGCATCGACGTGTACACCACGGTCAACGTCCAGCACCTGGAAAGCCTCAACGACAAGGTCCGTGACATTACCGGCGTGCAAGTGCGCGAGACCCTGCCGGACTGGGTGCTGCAGGAGGCGTTCGAGCTGGTGCTGATCGACCTGCCTCCGCGAGAGCTGCTCGAACGCCTGCGTGAAGGCAAGGTGTACGTGCCCGAGCAAGCTCGGGCGGCCATCGATGCGTACTTTTCGCAAACCAACCTCACCGCCCTGCGCGAGCTGGCCATGCAGACCGCCGCTGCTCAGGTCGATGCCGACCTGGCCCACGGCTATCGTCAGCGCGGCCAGGAGGCGCCGGCCTTGCGCGGCCGGTTGCTGGTGGGCATAGACGGTGACGACCAGGCCGAACGCCTGGTGCGCCATGCCAGCCGCGTGGCCCAGCGCCGCCACCTGCCCTGGAGCCTGGTGCATGTGGACAACGGCCGCCTGCGTGACGAAACCGCACGGCATCGTTTGCAAGCCGCGCAGCAACTGGCCGAGCGACTGGGCGGGGAGGTGGTGGTGCTGCGGGCTGGGGAAGTGGCCCGCACGCTGATCCAGCATGCTGTCGAGCGGCGGGCCAGCCTGGTGCTGGTCGGGCAGTCCCGCAACCGCCTGCATCGGCGTTTGTTCGGCGCGGGTGTGGCGGCGCGGCTGCTGCGCGAAAGCCGTGGCCTGGAAATCAACGTGCTGGACCGCGACGTGCAGCCGCCAGCGCCGCGTTCAGCTGTGCGGCGGGTGTGGGTGTGGCGTCATTACCTGCTGGCGCTGCTGGCCACCGTGATGGCTGCGGGTCTGGCCTGGGCGGTGTCCAGTGTGCTGGCGCTGCCTAATATCTCGCTGGTGTTCCTGGCGGCGGTGTTGCTGGTCGCAGTGCGCAGTAGCCTGGGACCTGCGCTGGCTTGCGCCGCGCTGTCGTTCCTGGCCTATGACTTCCTGTTCATACCGCCCAACTTCTCGTTCACCATCCAGCGCGAAGAAGACGTGCTGACCCTGGTGTTCTTTCTGTTGATGGCTGCGCTCACCGGCAACCTGGCCGCGCGCCAGCGTCGCCAGTTGCAGGCGCTGCGCGAGACCCAGGCGCAGACCAGCCAGTTGCTCGACCTGTCTCGCCGCTTGACGGTAGCCACCGACCGCCAAGCCATATTCAAGGCTGCCGGCCAGCACCTGGACGGCTGGCAGGACACCCAGGTGTGCTTGCTGGAGCGCAACGCCGAAGGCCAGTTGCAAGTGGCCAGCGGGGAAGCCTGCACCTTCAGCGACACTGAACGGGCGGCTGCCGATTGGGCCTGGCAGCACGGGCAGGCCGCCGGCCACGGCAGCGATACCCTGCCTAATGGCCGCTGGTGGTGGTGGCCATTGGCGGTGGACGATCAGCCGCTGGCGCTGCTGGGCGTGCGCCCGCGCAACGGGCAGCCGCTCAGCGACCCACGGCGGCGCCTGCTCACCGCCCTGGGCCAGCCCCTGGCCCAGGCCCTGGCCCGCGCACGCCTGGCCGAACAGCTGGAAGCCGCACGCCTGCACGGCGAAACCGAGCAACTGCGCAGCGCCCTGCTGGCTTCCGTATCCCATGACTTGCGCACGCCGTTGACCGCCATGCGTGGCAGCATCGACAGCCTGCTGGCGTTGGGCGACGCGATCCCGGCCGAAGACCGTCGCGAGCTGCTGGAGGGCACCCGCAACGAGGCCGAACGCCTCGATCGCTACATCCAGAACCTGCTGGACATGACCCGCCTGGGCCATGGCGGCCTCAAGCTGGCCCGCGACTGGGTGGCCCCGGCGGATATCGTCGGCAGTGCGCTTAACCGCCTGCGGGTGGTGCTGGCGCCGCTGCGTGTGCACACGGACGTGCCGGCCGAGCTGCCATTGCTGTTCGTGCATGCGGCGTTGATCGAGCAGGCACTGGTCAACGTGCTGGAAAACGCCGCACGCTTTTCGCCGGTCAATGGTCGGCTTGAGCTGCAGGTGGCCGTGCATGACGACCAGCTGCGCTTGACCGTCAGCGACCAGGGCCCCGGCATTCCCGTAGCCGACCGCGAGAAAATCTTCGACATGTTCTACACCGCCGCCCGTGGCGATCGCGGCGGGCAGGGTACCGGGCTGGGCCTGGCTATCTGCCAGGGCATGATCGGTGCCCATGGCGGGCAGATTCTGGTGGGCGAAGGCATTGATGGCCAAGGCACCAGCATCACTCTATGCTTGCCGCTGCCTCCTCAACCTGAAGCCGAAAGCGAAACCCCATGAGCCACTCCGCCACCCTGTTGGTCATCGACGATGAACCGCAGATCCGCAAGTTCCTGCGTATCAGCCTGGCCTCGCAAGGCTACAAGGTGCTGGAGGCCGCCACCGGTGCCGAAGGGTTGGCCCAGGCGGCACTGGGCAAGCCGGACCTGGTGGTGCTCGACCTGGGGCTGCCGGACATGGACGGCCAGCAGGTACTGCGTGAGTTGCGCGAATGGAGTGCAGTGCCGGTGATGGTGTTGTCGGTGCGTGCCAGTGAAGTGCAGAAGGTCGATGCGCTGGATGGTGGCGCCAATGACTATGTGACCAAGCCGTTTGGTATCCAGGAGTTTCTCGCGCGCGTGCGGGCGTTGCTGCGCCAGGTGCCACAAGCCGGCGGCTCGGAAGTGGCGGCCAGCTTTGGGCCGCTGACGGTGGATTTTGCCTTCCGCCGGGTGACGCTCGACGGCGTGGAGGTGGCATTGACACGCAAGGAGTATGCTTTGCTGGCGCTATTGGCCGGGCACCCTGGGCGGGTGATTACCCAGCAGCAGTTGCTCAAGGATATCTGGGGGCCGACCCATGCGGAGGATACCCACTACCTGCGCATCGTGGTCGGGCATCTGCGACAGAAGCTGGGCGATGACCCCACGGCGCCGCGGTTCATCATTACCGAGGCGGGGGTTGGCTACAGGCTGGTAGCGCCGACAGCATAACCCGCAGCCCAAAGGGCTGGGCGAACGCCTGCAGGGCCTGGATTCGCGCAAGGGGGTCAGGCCCTGGGTGGCTCCTTCTCGAACAGCTGGCGCATGACTTCCAGGTAGCGTCGCGCGCCCAGGCCCAACGGGCGCGACTTGATCCAGATGATGTCTACCCACAAGCGCAGGCGGCTGGCCATGTTGTCGAAGCGCACCTCGGCCAGTGCGCCCGAGGCAATCAGCGGTTCGACCAATGGCTGCGGCAGGTAGGCCCAGCCCAGCCCGGACTGCACCAGGTCCAGCGTGGCCAGGTAGCTGTCGGTCAGCCAGATGCGCCGGGACAGCACCATGCGCGGGTCCGATCCGGTGGCCTTGCCCGAAGCCACGATGATCTGCCGTTGTTCGGCAAAGGCCTCTTCAGGCAATGGCGTACCGCTGTTCTGCCCGGCCGGATGGCGTGGTGAGGCAACGGCCACCAGCAGTTGGCTGCCGGCTTCGAGGAAGGATTCGCGCTCATCGATGCCGGGCCGTTCGAACACCAATGCCAATTGCACACTGCCGTCATGCAGCAGGCGAATGGCTTCGGTCTGGGTGGCCGAACGTACCTCGACTTCCAGGCTGGGAAATGCCTGGGCGAGGATTTCCAGCGGCTGGCTCCAGCGGCCGGTCTGTAACTCGGGCGCCATGGCGATGGTCAGGCGCTTTTCCAGGCCTTTGTGCAATTGCAAGGCCTGAGCATCCAGCAGGTTGAGTTGGCAGATGACCTGCCTGGCCTGGGGCTCCAGCGCCAGGGCGGCGTTGGTGGGCAAGGCTTTGCGCGTGGCCCGGTCGAACAGGGGCAGGTCCAGTTCCGCTTCCAGTTGGGCGATTGCCATGCTCACGGCTGAGGGCACACGGCCCAGCTTGCGGGCGGCGGCGGAGAACGAGCCGGCATCGAGCACCGCGAGGAAAATCGCCAGGGAGTCGCTGGTAAAGGCCATTGTCAGTAAACCTGATGATGATCATCTTTTATGGCTAAAAATTATGAACATTAATGCACCTGCAGGACAGTCCCCTCAATGGAGAAAAGCGTGCACAGACCAACCGCGTGGCATGTCACCCACTGGAGTAGCGACCCGTTCAGCCTTGGTGCCTACAGTGCCTTGCTGCCTGGAGGGTCGCCGTTGCATCGAAGCGCCCTGGGCCAAGTGCTGCATGGGCGCTTGGTCATCGCTGGAGAAGCTTGTAATGCCAGCGCTCCGGCAATGACTCATGGTGCGTGGAATGATGGGCTGCGTGCCGCCGAGGCAGCCGTGAGTGCCGGTGCGAGCAAGGTGATCGTGATCGGTGCGGGGTGTGCAGGCCTGGCTGCCGCTCAACGCTTGCGGGAAAGGGGTGTCGATTGCACGGTGCTGGAGGCGCGTGGGCGAACGGGTGGGCGCACGCACACTGTCGAGTTGGGCGGCGTGAAAGCAGATGAAGGTGCGGCATGGCTTCAGCATTTTGCCGAGAACCCATTGGCCACTGTTGCACTTCAACATGGCTTGGCTTGCGTCGAGACCGATTTCAGTTGCCCGCTTGCAGCAGCGCGCGGCGGGGCGTTGCCGGATATCGACGCCGCCTGGGATGCCTTGACCAGGCGTCTCGATCGGCAACAGCCTTTGCCTGACGCGATCGATGGCTACATGGCCACACTCGACCCCGCGCTCGCGCGTGCCACGCAGTTCGCCATCGACGCCAACCTTGTACTGGAAGCGTGTTTGCCCGTCGAGCAACTGTCGGTCTGTGCCTTGGATGAAGCGGGGGTCGGGCATGGTGATCGTATGCTGCCAGGCGGCTACAGCGAGCTTGTCGGCTTGCTGTCGAA
Source organism: Pseudomonas sp. KCJK9058 (assembly GCF_046230975.1). Lineage (NCBI taxonomy): Bacteria > Pseudomonadati > Pseudomonadota > Gammaproteobacteria > Pseudomonadales > Pseudomonadaceae > Pseudomonas > Pseudomonas sp. KCJK9058. Next base: position 73,399 of record NZ_JBJJLR010000021.1, on the reverse strand, counting down.
GCACCTGGATATCCGCCTGAACAGTCCTGTCACCCACATCGACTGGTCGAGCGCGCGCGTCAGGGTGAATGAAGAGGTGTGCGACTTCTGCATTTGCACAGTCCCGGTGGGGGTTCTGAAAACGTTGCACTTTACCCCTGCGTTACCTGAAACACAGCAGGGAGCGTTGGCGCATCTGGGGATGGGCAAGCTGGAGAAAGTGATTCTGCAGTTCGATGAGCGATGGTGGCCGTGCTCACCCTCAGGCTACCTGCGCTGGTACGACGTACCCGCCAGTTGGGGGGAATGGCTGGACCTGACCGATGCTGTCGGCAAGCCCACCATTGCCGGGCTGATTGCCGCCGATGCGATCGAGCGGCAGTTCACCGGGCGCACCGATGAACAGGTGGCCATGGCCGCGTGTGAGGCATTACAGGCGTGGGCCGCAGCCGTCGGGCCCACGCGTTGACACTTACAGGCCTTCGTCCAGCACCCGGTCAATGCTGTCGACAAAGTAGTCCACGCTGGCCCGGCTGGTGCACATCGGTGGCTTGATCTTGAGGATGTTCAGGTAGTCGCCGGTCGGCTGCATGAAGATGCCCAGGTCACGCAGGCGATCGCACAGCATCATGGTTTCTTCGGTGGCCGGCTCCAGGGTGGTGCGGTCGCGCACCAGTTCCAGCCCCAGGTAGAAGCCCGAGCCATGTGCCGCGCCGGCCAGCGGGTGCTTGTCGACCAGCGCCTGCAGGCGTGCCTTGAAGTAGCGCCCGGTGTCACGGGCGTTGTCCCACAGGCCTTCCTCCTGCATGACATCCAGCACCGCCATGCCGATGCGGCAACTGACCGGGCTGCCACCGGCCGAGGAGAAGAAGTAGCCCTCGGCCTCCAGCGCCTCGGCGATTTCGCGACGGGTGATGACCACGCCCAGTGGCTGGCCGTTACCCATGCCCTTGGCCATGGTAATGATGTCCGGCACCACGCCCTGTTCCTCGAAGCCCCAGAAGTACTCCCCCAGGCGGCCATAACCCACCTGCACTTCGTCGGCGATGCACACCCCGCCGCGCGCGCGGACCTTGGCATAGGCTGCGCGCAGGTAGCCTGCGGGCAGCGAGATACCGCCGGCATTGCCGTACACCGGTTCGCAGATGATGCCCGCCAGCTGACGGCCACGGGCGTCGAGGTCAGCCAGCTTGGCGTCGACGTCTTGCAGGTAGTCGGCGGCGCTGTCGGCCCCGCGGAAGCGGCCGCGGAAGGTGTTCGGCGCTTCGACTGGGTGTACCCAGTCCGGGCGGGTTTCCAGGGCTTGCGGGTTGTCGGCGATCGACGTGGAGATGGCATCGGTGGCCACTGACCAGCCGTGGTAGGCCTCCAGCACACTGAGCAGATCGCGCCCGCCACTGTAGGCCCAGGCCAGGCGAATCGCCAGGTCGTTGGCCTCGGTGCCGCTGTTGACCATGAACACCCGGTCGAAACCTTCGGGGGCCAGCTCCAGCAGGCGCTCGGAGAATTCGGTGATTGCTGCGTAATGGAAGCGCGAGTTGGTGTTCAGCAGCGACCACTGCCGCGCCGACTCGGCAACCATGCGTGGATGGCCATGGCCCAGCACCGCGACGTTGTTGAGCATGTCCAGATAGGAACGGCCTTGCATGTCGATCAGGTAGTTGCGCCAGCCACGTTCAATGTGCGGCGGTTGCGCGTAGTAGTGCTTCTGCGAGCGGGCGAAGCTGGCATCGCGGCGGGCCAGCAGCGCTTGCGGATCGGGTAGCGGCTCGGCATCGCAATCGAAGCCCAGCAGGGCGGCCGGTGACGGGCACAGGGCCAGCCAGGCGGCGGCTTGTGACGGCGTGGCGAAGCGCGGCGGCTGGGTGCCATTGTCCAGGCATACCTGCACGCTGAGGAAGCCGCAGCTGCTGCCCAGGGGCTGGCCTTTCTCCACGGCCTGGCCGTCTGCCGGTGCGTCTTCCAGGCCTTGCAGCCACAAAGCCGAATGCGGGGTGCTCAGGCAGCCCCGGCCGTCGCCGCGGTGCTGCCAGGTGCCGGCTGCCGGCGCTTGCACCGGGCTGCCGTTGGGCACATGCAGCTCGACGAAAAGGGCGCAGGTGGCGGGCTCTTCGGGGCGATCGATATGGGTTTGCGACAGGCGGTACTGCCCGTGCAGGCTGCAGGCCGGGGCGGCTTGCGACGTCAGCAGATGCAGGTCGTAACCGGGTTGCTCCCAGTTGCCGGCCTCGAAGTGTTTGCTCAGGACTCCCAGGTCCACCCGTGTGACAGCCTGCCCGGCCAGCTCGGGGAGCAGGGGGGCGCAGTCGCTCCAGTCCGGCGCCGTGGGTTGCAGGCCCGCAGCCTGCAGAATGGCCACCTCCATCAGGGCGAAAGGCACGGCGGTGGCCGTGTCGAAAATTTCCCATTCGTGGGCAATGTTATCGCGGGTGTACTGGTTGCCCGGGTCGACGGTTAGCTGTTGTTCGCTGCTCAGCACCAGCACGGCAGCGCGGTTCACCACCAGCGGCCACAAGGCGCGCAGTTCGGCCTCGGTCAGCGGGTTGAGCGCCTGGTAGGCCTGCACGGCGGGCAGGATGCGCAGTGGGTCGCCCTCGGCGTGGTGCAACAGCGCAGCGCAGGTCACCGACAGGTCGGCGATACGCCAGGTGCGCAGCAGGTCGCCGAAATCGATCACGCCTTGCAGTTGCCACTGACGCTGGGCATCACGGGCCCACACGGTGTTGTCGTCGGTGATGTCCAGGTGCACGGCCTGACTGGGCAGTTGATCGACCAGCGGCAACAGGCGCTCGTTGGCCTGTCGCGTGGCGTGTTCGATGCGGGCGCGCTGCCCGCTGTCCTGCAGCACCGGTAGCAGGTGATCGATCAGTGCTCCGGCATGCTGCGGGTCCCATTGCAAGGTACGCGCAAGGCCCGGGTGATCGAAATGGGCAAGCGCCTTGTCCAGCTTTGCACAGAGCCCGCCCAGTTCAGCCATCAGGCGCGGCTCCATGTGCTTGAGGCGGGTCAGCGGTTGGCCCTCGATGTAGTCGAGCAGGCGCAGGCGCAGTGGTTGCGCGTCGATGTGCAGTTCCAGCAACCCCATGCCGTTGTGGGCTGAGCGCACGGCGGGTACCGGCAAACCTTGATCGCGCAGGAAGGCCAGGGCGGCGTGCTGGGCTTCAAGCTCCAGCTGGGCGTAGCTGCCGTGGCAGGCCTTCAGCACATAGCCACCCTGCGGTGTGACCACGCGAAAGTTCAGGTCTTGCTGGCTGCCCAGTACCGAAAGGTTGCCGGCAAGGCCATAGTGGGCCTGTAGCACGGCGTGTGCCTGGGCTTCGCTCAGCGTTGGGCTGGGCAGGCCGGAGCGCTGGATCAGGGTGGCCAGGGCAGGGGAAGCGGGCTGGTGTTGTGGACTGGACATGGGCTCTACCGTGGGTACTGGGAGTTGACGGCGGAGAATTTATGCCCGATTCGGCTGATGATGGAAGACGATTATTGTCAGAAAAATTGATCACCGCTGCTTGATTCTGTTGGCGTGGCAAGCAGATGGGCTAATTTTCTCGGCTGCCTGGCCCGGCCCTTTCGCGGGCACGCCCGCTCCCACAGGTATTTGCAAGTCTTGAAGATTGTGGTGATCCCGTGGGAGCGGGCGTGCCCGCGAAAGGGGCGGCCCTCACGGCACATTAATCAACCTTGATGCGAAGTCCCGAGGTCATCATCAGGATCGAAGCGGTGATTTGGGTTGCCGCTTCAACGCCTTATGCACCACGCCCGCGGCGCTCGATCTCAAACACGCCGCATGAATCAAGGCGAACACGCCCCCTTTCCCTACGAACCCCCAACCTCCAAAAACGCTGCCTCCAGCAACTGTCGGGTATACGGATGCTGCGGCGCATGGAAGATCGCCTGCGCGTCCCCTTGCTCCACCACATGCCCATGCTTGATCACCATCAACTGGTGACTCAACGCCTTCACCACCGCCAGGTCATGGCTGATGAACAGGTAGGTCAGGTTGTACTTTTGCTGCAGGTTACGCAGCAATTCCACCACCTGCCGCTGTACGGTGCGGTCCAGCGCGGACGTGGGCTCATCCAGCAGAATCAGCGCTGGCTTCAACACCAGCGCCCGGGCAATGGCAATGCGCTGACGCTGCCCGCCGGAAAACTCATGGGGGTAGCGATGGCGCGTGCGGGGGTCCAGGCCTACTTCCTCCAGGGCCGCGATAATCGCCGCTTCCTGTTCCTGCGCGGTGCCAATGCCGTGGATGCGCAGCCCTTCACCGACAATGTCCGCCACGCACATGCGCGGGCTCAGGCTGCCAAACGGGTCCTGGAACACCACCTGCATTTCCCGCCGCAGGGGGCGCACGGCTTTCTGGTTCAGCCCTTCGAGGTTCTGCCCATGGAAGCGAATGCTGCCCTGGCTGGAAATCAGCCGCAAGATCGCCAGGCCCAATGTGGACTTGCCCGACCCGGATTCGCCAACAATGCCCAGCGTCTGGCCCTGGGGCAAGCTGAAGTTGACCCCGTCCACCGCCTTCACATGGTCGACCGTGCGCTGCAGAAAGCCCTTCTTGATCGGGAACCAGACCTTGAGGTCATCCACCTCCAGCAACGGCGCGCCCACCGGATTGTGCGCAGGCAGCCCGCTGGGCTCGGCATTGATCAGCATCTGGGTGTAGTGATGCTGTGGCGAGCTGAACAGCGGGGCGCATTCGGCTTGCTCGACAATTTGCCCGCGCTGCATCACGCACACACGGTGGGCGATGCGGCGCACCAGGTTCAGGTCATGGCTGATCAGCAGCAGGGCCATGCCCATCCGCGCCTGCAATTCCTTGAGCAGCTCGAGGATCTTCAGCTGCACGGTTACATCCAGCGCCGTGGTCGGCTCGTCGGCAATCAGCAGCTCGGGCTCGTTGGCCAGCGCCATGGCAATCATTACCCGCTGGCGCTGGCCGCCCGACAATTCGTGGGGCAGGGCCTTGAGGCGCTTGCGCGGCTCTGGAATGCCGACCATATCCAGCAACTCCAGGGTGCGCGCAGTCGCTTCCTTGCCGGTCAGGCCCTTGTGCAGCAGGAGGATTTCGTTGATCTGCTTCTCGATGCAATGCAGCGGGTTGAGCGAGGTCATCGGCTCCTGGAAGATCATCGCAATGCGGTTGCCGCGAATGCGCTGCAGGGTCTTCTCGCTCTGCTGCAGCAGGTCCTTGCCTTCGTAGCGGATGCTGCCGCTGGGGTGCCTGGCCAGGGGATAGGGCAGCAGGCGCAGGATCGAGTGCGCGGTGACCGATTTGCCCGAGCCACTTTCGCCCACCAGGGCCAGTGTCTCGCCTTTGCGAATATCGAAGCTGACGCCGTCCACCACCCGGTTGACCTGGTCCCCGGTCACGAACTCCACGGCCAGGTCCCGCACTTCGATCAGGTTTTGTTCACTCATGTCACTTCCTCGGGTCGAAGGCGTCGCGGGCGGATTCCCCGATGAACACCAGCAGGCTCAGCATCAGCGCCAGCACGGCAAAGGCGCTGATGCCCAGCCATGGCGCTTGCAGGTTGGACTTGCCCTGCGCCACCAGTTCGCCCAGCGAGGGCGAACCGGCGGGCAGGCCGAAGCCGAGGAAGTCCAGGGCGGTGAGGGTGCCGATGGCGCCGGTGAGGATGAACGGCATGAAGGTCATGGTCGAGATCATGGCGTTGGGCAGGATGTGCCGGTACATGATTGCGCCGTTGCGCATGCCAAGGGCGCGTGCGGCGCGCACGTATTCCAGGTTGCGCCCGCGCAGGAACTCGGCGCGTACCACATCCACCAGGCTCATCCACGAGAACAGCAGCATGATCCCCAGCAGCCACCAGAAGTTGGGCTGCACGAAGCTGGCCAGGATGATCAGCAGGTACAACACAGGCAGGCCGGACCAGATTTCCAGAAAGCGTTGCCCGGCCAGGTCGACCCAGCCACCGTAGAACCCCTGCAGGGCGCCTGCGATGACGCCGACAATGGAGCTGGCCACGGTCAAGGTGAGGGCAAACAGAACCGAGATGCGGAAGCCGTAGATCACCCGCGCCAGCACGTCGCGTCCCTGGTCGTCGGTGCCCAGCCAGTTGTCCGCCGAAGGTGGGGCGGGGGCGGGAACGCGCAGGTCATAGTTGATACTCTGGTAGCTGAACGGAATGGGTGCCCACAGCACGAAGCTGTCTTTCTTCGCCAGCAGTTCGCGGATGTAGGGGCTCTTGTAGTTGGCTTCCAGCGGGAATTCCCCGCCGAAGGTGGTTTCCGGGTAGCGCTTGAACGCCGGGAAGTACCATTGGCCGTCGTAACGTACGGCGATCGGTTTGTCGTTGGCGATCAGTTCGGCGCCCAGGCTCAGCCCGAACAGAATCAGGAACAGCCACAGCGACCACCAGCCACGGCGGTTGGCCTTGAAACGCTCGAAGCGCCGGCGATTGAGGGGGGACAAGGCCATGTCAGTGCTCCCGGCTGGCAAAGTCGATGCGCGGATCGACCAAGGTGTAGGTCAGGTCGCCGATCAGTTTCACCACCAGCCCTAGCAGGGTGAAGATGAACAGGGTGCCGAAGACCACCGGGTAGTCGCGGTTGATGGCCGCTTCGAAACTCATCAGGCCCAGGCCGTCGAGGCTGAAGATCACCTCGATCAGCAAGGAGCCTGTGAAGAAGATGCCGATGAACGCCGAAGGGAAACCGGCGATCACCAGCAGCATGGCGTTGCGGAACACATGACCGTACAGCACCCGTGATCGGCTCAGGCCCTTGGCTTTGGCGGTGACCACGTATTGTTTGTTGATCTCGTCGAGGAAGCTGTTCTTGGTCAGCAGGGTCATGGTGGCGAAGTTGCCGATGACCAGCGCGGTGATCGGCAGCACCAGGTGCCAGAAGTAGTCCAGCACCTTGCCGGTGGTGCTCAGTTCGTCGAAGTTGTTGGAGGTGAGGCCACGCAGGGGGAACCAGTCGAAGTAGCTGCCACCGGCGAACAGCACGATCAGCAGGATGGCGAACAGGAAGGCCGGGATGGCGTAGCCGACGATGATCGCCGAACTGGTCCACACGTCGAAGTGGCTGCCGTGGCGCACCGCCTTGGCGATCCCCAGCGGGATCGACACCAGGTACATGATCAGCGTGCTCCACAGCCCCAGCGAGATCGAAACCGGCATCTTCTCGGCGATCAGGTCGATCACCTTGGCGTCGCGGAAGAAGCTGTCGCCGAAGTCCAGCCGGGCGTAGTTCTTGACCATGATCCACAGGCGCTCGGGCGGCGACTTGTCGAAGCCGTACATGCGCTCGATTTCAGCGATCAGGGCCGGGTCCAGGCCCTGGGCGCCGCGGTAGTTGGAGCCGGCCACGGAAACCTCGGCGCCGCCACCTGCAATGCGGCTGGTGGCGCCTTCGAAGCCTTCGAGCTTGGCGATCATTTGCTCGACCGGGCCACCGGGGGCGGCCTGGACGATGATGAAGTTGATGATGAGGATGCCGAACAGGGTCGGAATGATCAGCAGCAGGCGGCGCAGGATGTAGGCCAGCATCTTAATTGGCCTCGTCCGCAGGCGCTTCGCTGACCGCCGGGGTTACACCGGGCTTGATCCACCAGGTGTCGATGCCGATGTCGTACTTGGGCGACACGCTCGGGTGGCCGATGTGGTTCCAGTAGGCCACACGCCAGGTCTTGATGTGCCAGTTGGGTATCACGTAGTAGCCCCACAGCAACACGCGGTCGAGGGCGCGGCAGTGGTCGATCAGGCTCTGGCGCGAGTCGGCGTTGATCAGCTGGTCCACCAGTTGGTCGATGGCCGGGTCGCGCAGGCCGATGAAGTTGCGGCTGCCGGGGTTGTCGGCGGCGGCGCTGGACCAGAACTCGCGCTGCTCGTTGCCTGGCGAGTTGGATTGCGGGTAGCCGCCAACGATCATGTCGTAGTCACGCGAGCGCAGGCGGGTGATGTACTGCGAAACGTCGACGCGGCGAATGTTCAGCTCGATACCGAGGTCGGCAAGGTTGCGCTTGAACGGCAGCAGAATGCGTTCGAACTCGGTCTGCGCCAGCAGGAACTCGATGCTTGCCGGCTTGCCTTGGGCGTCGACCATCTTGTCGTCGACGATTTTCCAGCCGGCTTCCTGCAACAGCTTGTAGGCCTGGCGCTGTTGCTCGCGGATCATGCCGCTGCCGTCACTGACCGGGTTGTGGAAGACCTCGGTAAATACTTGCTCGGGCACTTTGCCCCGCAGTGGTTCGAGGATTTTCAGCTCGTTGGGGCTGGGTAGGCCGTGGGCGGCCATTTCCGAGTTGTCGAAGTAGCTGCCGGTACGGGTGTAGGCGCCGTTGAACAGCTGCTTGTTGGTCCACTCGTAGTCCAGCAGCAGGCTCAGGGCCTGGCGCACACGCACATCCTGGAACACCGGGCGGCGGATGTTGAAAATGAAGCCCTGCATACCGGTGGGGTTGCCGTTGGGCAGCTCTTCCTTGATCAGGCGACCTTCGCGCACGGCGGGCACGTTGTAGGCGGTGGCCCAGTTCTTTGCACTGACTTCCAGGCCATAGTCGAATGCCCCGGCCTTGAGGGCCTCCAGGGCGACGGTGGTGTCGCGGTAGGCGTCGAAGGTCATGGCATCGAAGTTGTAGAAGCCACGGTTGATGGGCAGGTCCTTGGCCCAGTAATCCTTGACCCGTTCGTAGCGCACCGAGCGCCCGGCCTTGACCTCGGCGACCTTGTACGGGCCGCTGCCCAACGGGATTTCCAGGTTGCCGCGGTTGAACTCGCGGTTTTCGTACCAGTGCTTGGGCAGTACCGGCAGCTGGCCGAGAATCAATGGCAGCTCGCGGTTGTTCTTGTGCTTGAACTTGAACAGCACCTTGAGTGGATCTTCGGCGACCACTTCGGCGACGTCGGCGTAGTACTGGCGGTACAGCGGGGCGCCGTCCTTGATCAGGGCGTTGAACGTGAACACCACGTCGTCGGCGCGCATCGGATGGCCGTCATGGAAGCGCGCTTCGGGGCGCAGGTAGAAGCGCACCCAGCTGTTGTCCGGGGCCTTTTCGATCTTGCCGGCCACCAGGCCGTATTCGGTGAACGGTTCATCCTGGCTCTGGCGCATCAGGGTGTCATAGATAATGCCGATGTTCTCGGCCGCCACGCCTTTGTTGATGAACGGGTTGAGGCTGTCGAAGCCGCCGAAGCTGGACTGGCGGAAGGTGCCGCCCTTGGGCGCATCCGGGTTGACGTAGTCGAAGTGCTTGAAGTCGGCGGGGTACTTGGGTGGCTCGTCGTAAAGGGTGAGCGCGTGCTGCGGTGCGGCCAGCGCGGGAAGGCTCAGGCAGGCGAGCAACAGGCTGCCTGCCAGCCGGCGCAGACGGTGCGTTGGCGTCATTGGGCTTTCTCCGAAGTCTTGATCCACCAGCTGTTCAGCCCAAGGGTGTAGGGCGGCGTGGTGACGAAGGCGAACCGGTTGCGGTAGGCCAGGCGATGGTTGTCGAGGTACCAGTTGGGGATCATGTAGTAGTGCCATGAGAGCACGCGGTCCAGGGCGCGGGCAGCGGCGATCTGGTCATCGCGGGTGCGGGCGGCGAGCAGGGTGTCGAGCAGGTGGTCGACCACCGGGTCCTTGACCCCAGCATAGTTCTTGCTGCCCTTTGTCGCGGCCTGGCTGGAATGGAAGTACAGCCACTGTTCGAGGCCGGGGCTGAGGGTCTGGTTCAGGGTCATCAGAATCATGTCGAAATCGAACTGGTCCAGGCGTTGTTTGTACTGGGCACGGTCCACGGTGCGCAAGCGTGCATCGATGCCGATGCTGGACAGGTTTTCGACATAAGGTTGCAGGATGCGTTCAAGGTTGGGGTTTACCAACAGCAGCTCCATGCGCAGCTGCTGGCCCTTGCTGTCGACCAGGCGCTGGCCGTTCAGCTTCCACCCGGCTTCAGCGAGCAGGCCCAAGGCCTGGCGCAGGGTATGACGGCTGATGCCACGGCCATCGGTCTGGCTGACCTTGTACGGTTCGCTGAACAGCTTGGCGGGCAACTGGTCTCGGAACGGCGCCAGCAGCAGCCACTCCTTGCCGGTGGGCAGGCCGCTGGCGGCGAACTCGCTGTTGGGGTAGTAGCTGGTCGAGCGGCGGTAGGCGCTGCTGAACAGCGCGCGGTTGGTCCACTCGAAGTCCAGCATCAGCCCCAGCGCCTGGCGTACCCGCGGGTCACTGAACGCAGCCCGGCGGCTGTTCATGAACAGGCCCTGTGTTTGCGTGGGAATGCTGTGCGGGATTTGTGCCTTGATCACTTCACCGCGGCGCACGGCAGGGAAGTTGTAACCGTTGGCCCAGTTTTTTGCCTGGTGCTCGATATAGATGTCGAACTCGCCGGCCTTGAAGGCTTCGAAGGCCACCGTCGCGTCGCGATAGAACTCGTATTCGACCCGATTGAAATTGTACTTGCCACGGTTGAGCGCCAGGTCTTTGCCCCAGTAGTTCTTCACCCGTTCAAACACCAGGCGTCGTCCGGGTTGTACCTGGGTGATGCGGTAGGGGCCGCTGCCCAAGGGGGGCTCGAAGGTGGTGGCCTTGAAGTCGCGCTTCTGCCAGTAGTGTTTGGGCAGCACCGGCATTTCGCCCAGACGCAGGATCAGCAGCGGGTTGCCGGCGCGTTTGAACACGAAGCGGATGCGCAGCGGGCCGAGGATGTCTACCCGCTGCACTTCCTGCAGGTTGGTGCGGTAGATCGGGTGGCCATCCTTGAGCAGCGTGCGGTACGAGAAGGCCACGTCAGCCGAGGTGATGGGCTGGCCGTCATGCCAGCGGGCTTCGGGGCGCAGGTTGAACACCACCCAGCTGCGGTCCTCGCTGTACTCCACCGAGCGGGCGATCAGGCCGTAGCTGGAGGTTGGCTCGTCACCGGACGGGTCGTACTGGCCCGTGCCGACCATCAGTGGCTCGTTCAGCTCACTGATGCCGTACTGCTGGAAATTGGGCGTGGTAATCGGGCTCGACCCTTTGAAGGTGTAGGGGTTGAGCGTGTCGAAGGTACCAAAAGCCATGGCCCGCAACGTGCCGCCCTTGGGCGCTTGCGGGTTGACCCAGTCGAAGTGGGTGAAGGTGGCCGGGTACTTGAGCGTGCCGAACTGCGCGTATCCGTGGCTTTCGCTCACCATCGCGGCTGCGGGAAAGCTCAAGGCCAGGCTGAGTGACAGCAGGAGGGGACGTATCAAGTCGGCATCCGATCCAGAGGCGTTGGGCTTTGATCGAGTACAGTAACAGCTTGGTGGGGTTGGAAAAAGAGAGGGGCTGGGGTTTTCCAGTGGCTGGGTTTTCAGGCCCATTCGCGGGCACGCCCGCTCCCACAGGTACGGCACCGGCATTGGGGGCTGTGAAAAACCTGTGGGAGCGGGCGTGCCCGCGAATGGGCTGCAAAGCAGCCCCTGTAACGACTCAATGCCCGAGGTAGACGGTCAGGGTCTGGCCTGGCTTGAGGGCGTGGCCGCTGCGTGGGTTCCAGCGCTTGAGGTGCTTCATTTCCACATTGAAGCGCTTGGCCACCAGGTACAGGGAATCGCCCTTGCGGACCTTGTATTGCGTGGAGCGCTTTCCGGAGGCGGCAACCCGGTTGCCGGCGGCGCTCGGTGCACTGCCACCGCGCAGGGCCAGAACCTGGCCAGCACGCAGACTGTTGCCGGACAAACGGTTCCAGCGCTTGATGTCCTTGACCGACACACGGTTGACCTTGGCGATGGCGCTCAGGTTATCGCCACGCTTGACCCGGTAGCTACGCGCCCCCACCGGTGCCTTGGCTTCGGCCACAGCCCGGGCAAACGCTGCTTTCGGCGGTTGCAGGCTGACCAGTTGCTCCGGGTTGAGGTTGGACAGGCTGGCACTGAGCAACTGCGCCTTGGCGGTGGGCACCAGCAGCTGTTTCGGTCCATCGACGGTCATGCGCTTCTTGAATGCCGGGTTGAGCTGGATCAGCTCGTCCTCGTCGATGTTGGCAAAGGCCGCGACCCGGGTAAGGTCCAGGCGGTCATTGATCGCCACCGCTTCGAAGTACGGTTCGTTGGCGATCGGGGTGAGATTGACACCATAGGCTTCTGGCGTGGACACCACCTGCGACAGTGCCAGCAACTTGGGTACGTAGTCGCGGGTTTCCTGTGGCAGCGGCAGGTTCCAGTAGTCGGTCGGCAGGCCGAGCCTTTCGTTGCGCTCGATGGCTCGGCTGACGGTGCCTTCGCCGGCATTGTAGGCCGCCAGGGCCAACAGCCAGTCGCCGTTGAACATGTCGTGCAGGCGGGTCAGGTAGTCCAGCGCGGCGTTGGTCGACGCGGTGACATCGCGGCGGCCGTCATAGAAGTTGGTCTGGCGCAGGTTGAAGTGGCGACCGGTAGCCGGCATGAACTGCCACATGCCGGCAGCGCTGGCGCGTGAGTAGGCCATGGGGTTGTAGGCACTTTCGATGGCTGGCAGCAGGGCCAGTTCCAGCGGCATGTCGCGTTCTTCAAGGCGCTCGACGATGTAGTGCAGGTAGAGGCTGCCACGTTCCCCGGCGCTTTCGATGAAGGTCGGGTTGCTGGCGAACCACAAGCGCTGCTGTTCGATGCGCGGGTTGACGTCGATGCTGTCCTGCAGGGCGAAGCCCTGGCGCATGCGCTCCCAGACATCCTGCGGCGCCTGCTCGGCCGGCTTGACCAGCAGCGGAGAAGGCTTGTGCTTGATCCGCGCCTGGTAGTTGTGCGCGCGAACGCTATCGGATTCGTCGAGCTGACGGGTGCTCTGGCAGCCCACCAAGGTGGCGGCCAGGGCCAGCGCACTGATTTGGGCCAGGCGCGTCAGGGCGACGGAATGAGAGGTTCTGCGGCTACGGGAAGACATCGGCTGATACAGGTATCCGGGCGAAAAAGTTCGGCGATTCTAGAAACCGCTCCGGGCCTGGTCAACCTTTGACCATCACTTGCGATATATCTTGCGGTTATCAGAAGGTGTCCTTCCAAGACCTCAAGGCAGCAAAAACAGCGACATGCGTGGTGTTTGAATGTCCCTTCCATTCGTCTGCTTTTTGTTTAACTAATGTTTCAGAGGTACGCAGAAAGGGGTTGGTCAGGCGCTCCAGGCCGATCGTTGATGGCAAACTGATGCGATTTTCGGCGCGCAAACGGCTAACGTCCTCGAACCGTTGTTGAACGTGCGGGTTGGTCGGTTCCACCGCTTTGGCGAAACGCAGGTTGCTGAGGGTGTACTCATGGGCGCAGTACACTGCTGTCTGCTCTGGCAGGGCCGCCAGGCGGGCGAGGGCAGGCTGCATCTGTTCGGGTGTACCTTCGAACATGCGCCCGCAACCGGCGGCGAACAGGGTATCGCCACTGAACAGGATGGGCGTTGGTGGCTGGTCGCTGAAGAAGGCGATATGCCCCAGGGTGTGGCCGGGTACCGCCAGCACCCGAAAAGTCACACCCAGCACGTCCACCCTGTCGCCTTCGTCCAGTGCCAGGTCGCGGCCGGGAATGCGTTCGTTGGCGGGGCCACAGACCCGTGCGCCGGTCAATTGCCTGAGCCGCTCCACACCGCCGACATGGTCATTGTGGTGGTGGGTGACGAGGATGTCGCTCAGCACCCATTCGGGGTTGGCAGCCAGCCAGCGCTCCACCGGGCCGGCATCGCCCGGGTCGACCACCGCACAACGGCGTTTGGCAGTATCCTGTAACAACCAGATGTAGTTGTCGGAGAAAGCGGGGAGAGCATCGATCTGTATCATGGTGCGGATCCGATTCGCCTAGCGTGGCACATGAGGGCATCTTAGCCGCGATGGCGCGGTGGGAGAACCTTCGAGGGAGAGCGCAATGACCGACCAAGCTTTTGCACAGGCCGACCCGGACTGGGTCGAGCTGATCAGCCTGGCCCGTGAGTGGTTCAACGGCCCACTTGGGCAACTGATGCTCAAGGAGGAGGACAAACTGCTGGAAGAAGAGCTCGGGCGCTTCTTTGGCGGCTATCTCGTGCATTACGGGCCCTGCGCCGAGCCACCGCCCAGAGCCCCCCAGGTGCAGCGTAACGTGCGCCTTGGTGCGCCCTTGCCGGGTGTGGAGATTGTCTGCGAAGAACAGGCCTGGCCGTTGAGCGAGCACGCTGCCGACGTGGTGGTGCTGCAGCATGGCCTGGACTTCTGCCTGTCGCCCCATGGCCTGCTGCGCGAGGCCGCCAGTGCCGTCCGCCCGGGCGGGCACCTGCTGATCGTGGGGATCAACCCCTGGAGCAGCTGGGGCATGCGCCATTTCTTCAGTCACGGTGCTCTGCGCAAGGCGCGCTGCATCTCGCCGTCCCGGGTGGGCGACTGGCTCAACCTGCTGGGCTTCGCGCTGGAGAAACGCCGCTTCGGGTGCTATCGTCCGCCGCTTGCCTCACCTGCCTGGCAGCAACGCCTGGAGGGCTGGGAGCGACTGGCCGGCGGCTGGCAGGGCTCCGGTGGCGGGGTGTACCTGCTGGTGGCGCGCAAGATGGTGGTAGGCCTGCGGCCTTTGCGGCCGGAACGCCGCGAGCCAATGGGCAAGCTGCTGCCGCTGCCACTGGCGAAAGTCAACCGCACCGCAGCCAACCCCGAAACTGACAAGCACTGAATTCAAGAGTGGTACATGAGCGATAGCGTCGAGATGTTTACTGATGGTGCCTGCAAGGGCAACCCTGGCCCGGGTGGCTGGGGCGTGCTGATGATCTACAAGGGCGTCGAGAAGGAACTGTGGGGCGGCGAACGTGAGACCACCAACAACCGCATGGAGCTGATGGCCGCGATCCAGGGCCTGATGTCGCTCAAACGTGAATGCGAGGTGGTGCTGACCACCGACTCGCAGTACGTGATGAAGGGCATCAACGAATGGATGGTCAACTGGAAGAAGCGCGGCTGGAAGACCGCCGCCAAGGAGCCGGTGAAGAACGCTGACTTGTGGCAGCAGCTCGATGAGCAGGTCAACCGCCACAAGGTGACCTGGAAGTGGGTACGCGGCCATATCGGCCACCCCGGCAACGAACGCGCCGACCAGCTGGCCAACCGTGGGGTCGATGAGGTGCGCGCCCAGCGTTGAGCTGGGGTACAATCGCGACCTTTGTAACGGATGCAAGTTGGAGCGCCCGCGTGGAGCAGCAGCAAGATAAACGGTTCGTCATTCTCGATACCGAAACCACGGGTATGCCGGTTGGCGAAGGCCACCGGATCATCGAGATCGGCTGTGTCGAGGTCATCGGCCGGCGCCTGACCGGGCGGCACTTCCACGTCTACCTGCAGCCCGACCGCGAGAGTGACGAGGGCGCGATCAACGTTCACGGCATCACGGATGCCTTCCTGGTCGGCAAGCCCCGCTTTGGCGATGTCGCCGAGGAGTTCTTCCAGTTCATCCAGGGTGCCACGCTGGTCATCCACAACGCGGCGTTCGACGTTGGTTTCATCAACAACGAATTCGCCTTGCTGGGCCAGCAGGACCGCGCTGACATTTCGCAGCACTGCACCATTCTGGACACCCTGTTGCTGGCACGTTCGCGCCACCCGGGGCAGCGCAACAGCCTGGATGCGCTGTGCAAACGCTACGACATCGACAACTCGGGCCGTGAGTTGCACGGCGCACTGCTCGACTCGGAACTGCTGGCCGACGTTTACCTGGCAATGACCGGTGGTCAGACCAGCCTGTCGTTGGCTGGGAATGGCGCAGATGCCGAAGAGGACGGGCAGGGCGCTGGCGGCAGTGAAATACGCCGGATTGTCGGGCGTGCGCCAGGGCGGGTGATCATGGCCAGCGCTGAAGAGCTGGAGGCGCATGCCGAGCGGCTGGCGGCCATTGCCAAGTCGGCGGGTGGGCCTTCGCTGTGGCAGGCCCTGACTGAGACGCCAGCCGGCTGATCTTTCGCCCTGCAACAGAAGTGGAGATCGTTGTAGGCGCGGGTTTACCTGCCGAATACGGTGGCGGCTGCGGCGGTGAATGGCGGGGGCAGATTGGCCAGCAGGCCCGGCCCTTTCGCGGGTAAACCCGCTCCTACGACGCCTGTGTCCAATCACCGACCGGTGCCCAGCAGGAGCGGGTTCACCCGCGAAAGGGCCAGTACAGGCAATACAAGGCTCAACTACCCTGAAATGGACGCCACGTCCTTCGGAGGTAGCCACCTGATGTACAAGGACCTCAAGTTCCCGATCCTCATCGTCCACCGCGCCATCAAGGCCGACAGTGTTGCCGGCGAGCGCGTGCGGGGCATCGCCGAGGAATTGCGCCAGGATGGCTTTGCCATTCTCGCCGCAGCCGACCACGCCGAAGCACGCCTGGTCGCCGCCACTCACCACGGCCTGGCCTGCATGCTCATTGCGGCCGAAGGCGCTGGCGAGAACACCCATCTGCTGCAGAACATGGCCGAGCTGATTGGCCTGGCCCGCCTGCGTGCACCCAACCTGCCGATCTTCGCCCTGGGCGAGCAGGTGACCCTGGAAAATGCTCCCGCCGAAGCCATGAGCGAGCTCAACCAGCTGCGTGGCATCCTTTACCTGTTCGAAGACACCGTGCCGTTTCTCGCCCGCCAGGTGGCGCGTGCTGCACACACCTACCTCGACGGCCTGCTGCCGCCGTTCTTCAAGGCGCTGGTGCAGCACACTGCGCAGTCCAACTACTCCTGGCACACCCCGGGCCATGGTGGCGGTGTGGCCTATCATAAAAGCCCGGTAGGCCAAGCCTTTCACCAGTTCTTCGGGGAAAACACCCTGCGCTCGGACCTGTCCGTTTCCGTGCCGGAGCTGGGTTCGCTGCTCGACCACACAGGCCCGCTGGCCGAAGCCGAGGCCAGGGCGGCGCGCAACTTCGGCGCCGACCACACCTTCTTCGTCATCAACGGTACCTCCACGGCCAACAAGATCGTCTGGCACGCCATGGTCGGTCGTGACGACCTGGTGCTGGTGGACCGCAACTGCCACAAGTCGGTGGTGCACGCGATCATCATGACGGGTGCCATCCCGCTGTACCTGTGCCCGGAGCGCAACGAACTGGGCATCATCGGCCCGATCCCGCTCAGCGAGTTCAGCCCCGAGGCGATCGCCGCGAAGATTCAGGCCAACCCCCTTGCCCGTGATCGTGGGCAGCGTATCAAGCTGGCGGTAGTGACCAACTCCACCTACGACGGGCTGTGTTACCACGCTGGGCTGATCAAGCAGGCCCTGGGTGCCAGTGTCGAGGTGCTGCACTTCGACGAGGCCTGGTTTGCCTATGCCGCGTTCCACGACTTCTTCACCGGGCGCTACGCCATGGGCACCGCCTGCGCGGCAGACAGCCCGCTGGTGTTCAGTACCCATTCCACCCACAAGCTGCTCGCGGCGTTCAGCCAGGCTTCGATGATTCATGTGCAGGACGGGGCCAGGCGGCAGCTGGACCGGGACCGTTTCAACGAAGCGTTCATGATGCACATCTCTACCTCGCCGCAGTACAGCATTCTCGCCTCGCTGGATGTGGCTTCGGCCATGATGGAAGGGCCGGCCGGGCGCTCGCTGCTGCAGGAGATGTTCGACGAGGCGTTGAGTTTTCGTCGTGCCCTGGCCAACCTGCGTGAGCACATTGCCGCAGAGGACTGGTGGTTCAGCATCTGGCAGCCGCCAAGTGCCGAGGGCATCCCCCGTCTGGCCGCGCAGGACTGGTTGTTGCAGCCGGGGGCGCAATGGCATGGTTTTGGTGAAGTGGCGGCCGACTATGTGCTGCTCGACCCGCTGAAAGTGACTTT
Organism: Pseudomonas sp. KCJK9058; assembly: GCF_046230975.1. Lineage (NCBI taxonomy): Bacteria > Pseudomonadati > Pseudomonadota > Gammaproteobacteria > Pseudomonadales > Pseudomonadaceae > Pseudomonas > Pseudomonas sp. KCJK9058. Next base: position 55,729 of record NZ_JBJJLR010000021.1, on the reverse strand, counting down.
GGTGATGCCGGGCCTGAGCGCTGATGGTGTGCTGGGCGCGCACGGCATCCCGGCGGCAGTAGTCAGCAAGTTTCTCTGGGAGCGCGGGCTGGTGGTGGAAAAAACCGGCCTGTACAGCTTTCTGGTGCTGTTTTCCATGGGCATCACCAAGGGCAAGTGGAGCACCTTGCTCACCGAACTGCTGGAGTTCAAGCGCCACTATGACGGCAACACCCCGCTCAGCAATTGCCTGCCGAGTGTGGGGGCTGCCGACGCCCTCCGCTACCAGGGCATGGGCCTGCGCGACCTGTGCGACCAGTTACATGACTGCTACCGCGTCAATGCCACGGCCAAGCAGCTGAAGCGGCTGTTCACTCGTTTGCCGGAGGTGGCCGTAAGCCCGGCCCAGGCCTATGACAAGATGGTGCGTGGCGAGGTGGAGGCGGTACCGATCGAGGCGCTGCTGGGGCGTGTGGCGGCAGTGATGCTGGTGCCGTACCCGCCTGGCATTCCGTTGATCATGCCGGGTGAGCGGTTCACCGAGGCGACCCGCTCGATCCTGGACTACTTGGCATTCGCCCGAGCATTCAACCAGGGCTTTCCCGGGTTTGTCGCCGACGTGCACGGCCTGCAGCACGAAGGGGGCCGCTACACGGTGGATTGCATCACGGAATGCGCGTGATCTCGACGCCGGAGCGTGCCAGTTCGAAACGGTTATCACCCAGGTGGTTGACCTTGTCGCCGATGGCCAGGCGGTAGGTGGTGATGGGGGCGCCCAGCGTGCTGCCGTCGAGTTGCAGGGTGGATTCCTGAAACTCGTGCACGGGGTAGATGCGGCCTTCGGCGTCACGGGCGTGGAATTGGCCGACCATTACTGCTGCCATTTGGGTGGAAACCTCTGAATTACGTAGGAAATGTATGAAGGCATAGACCGTGAAACAGACGCGGAAGTTTTCGCCCTGCGGAAAAAAAACTTAGGCACTGGAGAACGGTCATCTATAACTACAACGTCTATTTAACCCGCAAAGGTTGGAATTGCCATGAGCCAGGTGTATTCGGTAGCAGTCGTCGTGGGCAGCTTGCGCAAGGAGTCCTACAACCGCAAGGTCGCCCGCGCACTTTCGGAGCTGGCGCCGTCCAGCCTTGCGCTGAAGATCGTCGAGATTGGCGACCTGCCGCTGTACAACGAAGATATCGAAGCCGAGGCACCGCCGGAAACCTGGAAGCGTTTTCGCGATGAAATCCGCCGCAGTGATGCGGTGTTGTTCGTCACCCCGGAATACAACCGCTCGGTGCCAGGCTGCCTGAAAAATGCCATCGATGTGGGTTCGCGTCCTTACGGGCAAAGTGCCTGGAGCGGCAAGCCGACGGCGGTGGTGAGTGTGTCGCCGGGGGCGATTGGTGGCTTTGGCGCCAACCATGCGGTGCGCCAGTCGCTGGTGTTTCTCGACATGCCCTGCATGCAGATGCCCGAGGCTTACCTTGGCGGTGCGGCGAGCTTGTTCGAGGATTCGGGCAAGCTCAACGACAAGACGCGACCGTTCTTGCAGGCGTTTGTCGACAGGTTTGCTTCATGGGTGAAGTTGAACAGGGCGGTCTGAGCCCCGAATGATGCTGTGCAGCGCCCCTGTGTAGGCGCGGGTTTACCCGCGAATGCGTCATTGAATTTGCCGACGCATTCGCAGGTAAATCCGCGCCTACCCGTCAGCGGAAGCTGTAGGAAACCCCGGCATATACGCCAAATCCTTCGCCCGGTGTCGAACGGGCATTGTCCTTGCCAGCGTCGTTGTAGGCCGGCGTCACGGTCGCTGCATAGCGCTGGTTGGTCAGGTTGCGCAGGTCCAGCCAGGTCTGCCAGTCCTGTTTCGGTGAGTCCCAGCCAACGCGTGCGCCGAGCAAGGCATATTCATCGGCGTGGTAGCTATTGGCGTAGTCCACCTGCACCTTCGAAGCCATTTGTGTGTTGACCCCGGCATAGAAGCCGCTCGGCCAGTCATAGCGCAGCTCGGCCTGGTAGTAGTGCATGGGGATGCCGGGCAGACGGTTGTCGCCAAACGTGTCGTCATCAAGGTAGTGGAAGTCGCTGAAGGTGTAGGCCTGGCGCAAGCTCAGCTTGCCAGTGCCCGCGCGTTCCCACAGGGTGCTGTCGAGGCCGGCTTCAACGCCTTGGTGCACGGTAGCGCTGGCGTTGAATTCCGAGGTGAAGTTCGGCACTACCTCAACGGCCAGCAGTTCGTGGCGCACTTGCGAGTAGTACCAGGCCAGGTCCCAGTGGCCGAGCGCCGAGTCGCCACGGGCGCCCAGTTCCAGGGTGGTGGCTGTCTGGTTCTGCATCTCGATCGGCTGGATCTGCTTGCCGCCTGTGCTGGGCGCGCTCCAGATCAGCGACCACGGGTGTGGCGGCTCTACCGAGCGGCTCAGGTTGCCGTACACCTGCAAGTCCGGGCGGATGTCGTAGCGCAGCCCCAGGCGGGGTGCATAGTCCCAGTCATGCATGCTCACCTTGCCGCCTTCAGCGGGGTAGGTCACGTCACTTTCGCGGCGTGTGTAGATCATGGCCAGGCCGGTGCTCAGCCACAGGTTGGGGACCAGTTCCAGATCGTTGCCAACATGCAGCACGGTGTCCGAGCCCTGGTAGGTGAAGTCACGGGTGCGCTCGCCGAACACATCGCCATTGCGGGTAAATTGCGAAGCGCCGCTGTTGGGCAGGTGCTTGGTGGTACGCCAACCGACGGTGGTCTTGCTCTCGCGCCCGAACAGTGTGTCGCGGCGGAAATAGTTCAGCGTACCGCTGACATCGGTATAGGCGACCTTCAGGCGCATGGGGCCTTCGCGCAGGTCCATCGGGTAGTCGTGATAGACCAGGCCGGCTTCCAGGCGCGCCTCGTCGTCGAGGTAGAAGGTGGTCTTGTTGCCCACCCAGGTGCTGCCTGGTTGCGGGCGGCTGTCGTCGCGTGCCAGATAGTTGGGGTTGGCCGCGCGTGGGTGGTGCTTGATCTGGTCTTTGGTCAGGCGCCCAGGCAGTTCGTTTTCAGTTTCCCGGTAGCGCAGGTAGAAGCGGGTTTCCAGGTCGGGGTTGAAGCGGTAACCGACATTGGCGGCAATGCCCTTGGCGCTGCCGCTGCTGTGCGCCTGGTAGCCGTCATATTCCGAGTCGGTCAGGGCCACGTAATAGTCGAGATTGCCCAGCACCTGGCCCGAACTGATGTGCCGATGCTGGTAGCCGCGGCTACCGACCTCGTAGCGTACTTGCAGTGCAGGCGCGTCGTAGCCGGTGTGGGTGACGTAGTTGATGGCACCGCCCAAGGCCAGGGAGCCTTGGTCAAAGCCATTGGCGCCACGCAGCACTTCGGCACGGCTCAGCCACAGCGGTTCGAACAATTCGTAAGGCGTGCCGCCCGGGCCGGTCAGCGGCAGGCCGTCGAACATCGTGTAAACGCCGGAACCGTGCGCCCCCGGCGCGCGGTTGAGGCCCGAGCCGCGTATCGACAGCTTGATGCCGTCGTTGCCTGCCGATTGGGCGAACACCCCAGGCTGATAGGCCAGCACGTCCTGGTTGCTGGCCACCCGGCCTTGCCCCACGCGCTGCATGTCCACCAGGTTGCTGGCTCCCGGTATTTCACGCAGGCGCTCGCTGGCTGCCGTCAGCTCGTTCTGCTCCTCATCGGTGATCAGCACTCGGCCCAATTCGACCGAGGATGCCCCCAGAGCGGGCTGAGTAGCAGCCAAGGCCGCCAGCAGACCGAGGCAGGACGAGAGGGGTAAATCGGAACGCATTGTACGACTCCAGGCGAAAGGCGAATGGACAACGGCGTTGAGACGAGCGAAATGCGGCTTGGAGCACGCAGAAAGTCAGCAAATCGTGCGTAACCTTCGTCATACGGTCTTGTACGAAAGTTCTTTACAAACCACGGCGGTGGAGGTGGGTGGCCTGTGCTTCGTAAGGTGACTGCAGGTAGGCAGTAATGCCTCGCTCAATCACCCGTGGAGTTCAAACATGACTGACAACGCTCGACACTCGCAGCAACCCTTGGCGGACGCCCCGGTTCGCCTGACGCCACGTGAACAGCAAGTGCTGTTGTGGTGTGCTTATGGCAAGAGCTCGTGGGAGATCGGCCAGATCCTTGAATGCAAGGAGTCGACGGTGAACTTTCACGTGTCCAACATCCTGCGCAAATTTGAAGTGCCTACCCGGGTGGCAGCTGTGATCAAGGCCATTCGCTACGGCATGCTGGCCGAGCAGTAAGGGGGGTAGAGCATGAGCAACGATCCTCGGCTACCGCGCTTTGCCGATTGCCATGACCCGTTCTGGCCGCGGGTGGATTTGGGCAGTTTGCGTGAGCACCTGCAACTGCCGCGGTCTGTCAGTGATGCTGCTTTGGAAGTGGCCGCGCGCTGCGCTGCTATCGAGGCTGCACGCGAATTCGCCCGCTGGCGGTCAGTGCTGCGAGAGCGGGGCTACAAGCGCCTCGAGGATGTGGCCGGGCATGATCATGGGCGTGCCTTGCGGGTGTGCTACATCCGTTTTGTCGAAGCGGCGGTCATGTATAGCCTGGGGGCAACCGCCTGCCTGCCTGTTCCGCGCGGAGGGCAAGCCCATGCCTGAGCGACCTGTTTTAGACAGTTTGACCTCGGCATTGGTGGCGTTCCTGGGGGTGGATGGCGATGTGTTGTTCGCCGCGTTGCTGGGGGCATTGCTGGTGAGCGCGGCACGCGATCGATTGATCACCAATGAGACCAGGCGCCTGACACTGGCCAAGAAACTCCTGCTGGTATTCGTGACCGTGGGCGTGGGCCATTTGTTTGAGCCACTGGTTTCGTCATTGGTGCCTTTGCTGACTCGGGGCATGTCGGCATTCGTGGCCGCTGTGGTGGTGATCCCCATCAGCCTCAAGGTCATGGTCTGGCTGGATACACTCGACCCGCGCGAGCTTATCCAGCGCTGGCGCCGTCGGGGTTAGCCATTGGTTGCGACGCCGAGCTCACTCAGTTGCTGTTCCAACTGCTGGATGCGCTGCTTGTCCTTGATGAACAGCAGGATGGCCTGGCGATCGCTGTGCGAGAGCGTGCGCAGCCGTTCGAGCATGTCGCACTCCCAACCCGCATCACTTGGTGCGGCGTTGTGCTCGGCATGGCCCAGCAATAGCCAGTCCAGTGAGCATGCATGCTTTTTGGCGATGTCTATGCAAAGTGAGTAAGGGATGCTTTCGCGAACCTTCCAGCTGCTCAGCGTTTGCGGGCTGACCGACAGTGCACGTGACAGCTCGGCATCTGTGTTTGCGCCAGTGAGAAGCTTAAGGCGGGTGAGCACCTCAGCAAGTATGTGAGTACTCATAACAAATATCCATGACTGGTTTAATGATATTCCATGGGCTTAAACTACTCGTTATGAATACAGCCCTGCGTTTTAAGGAGCACTTCTGCAATGAGAACCATCAAATTGAAGAATACACCCACAGTTGCAGCCATTACTGATACACAGGCTAGCCTGGGCAATGCTAGCAGGTACTTGCCGTGAGTACTTACAAGCTGGTTTGCCCGCATTGCCACAGCCGGATGCGCATACGTACTAGCGAAGGGCGCCATATTTTCCTGCGAATCGCTTATTTGCAATGCACCACCGAGGCGTGTGGCTGGTCAGTGCGCGCCGAATTCGAAATGACCCATGAACTCTCCCCCAGCGGCATGCCCAATCCGGAAGTGTACCTGCCTTCGGCCAATGGTGATTTGCGCAAGGCCGCCTTGCCGGGCGCAGGCCAGGGCTGCCCGAGTGAGTGAGGCACCATTGGGCGCAGGTAGCAAAACGTGCAGATAAAAAAACACCCCGCCTAGGCGGGGTGTTTTCTGTTACCGGGGCTGCCGGGGTGATCAACCGATCAGTTGCAGGCCCGCTTGCTGAACCAGTTCCAGCAGTGGCTGCGGGTACACACCCAGTACGAAAGCGAGAATGGCGATAGCCAGCAGCATGACGCCGCCGGTGCGCTGTTCCCACTTCAGCGGGGCGTCGTGACGACGCAGATTCGGCTCGACCAGGTACAGGGTAACCATGACGCGCAGGTAATAGTACACGCCGATGGCGCTACCGATCACCAGTGCACCGACCAACCACCACAGGTGCGATTCGACGCCGGTAGCGATGATGTAGAACTTGCCGATGAAGCCGGCGGTCAGCGGGATACCCGCCAGCGACAGCATCATCACGGTCAGTACCGCTGTCAGGTACGGGCGGCGCCAGAACAGGCCGCGGTACTCGTACAGTGCATCGGCGTCACGGCCGCCGTATGGCGAGGACATCAGGGTGATGACGCCGAAGGCGCCCAGGCTGGTGATCACGTAGGTGACCAGGTAAACGCCCATGGCTTCCAGGGCCAGGCCCTTGCTGGCGACCAACGCGATGACCAGGTAACCGAAGTGGGCGATGGACGAGTAACCCAGCAGACGCTTGAGGTTGCTCTGGGTCAGCGCCAGCAGGTTACCAATCAGGATCGAGGCTACGGCAATCACCGCCAGTACGGTGCTGAGCACGCCGCTGCTGGCAGCAGGGGAGAGCATGAACAGGCGTACGACAACGGCGAATACTGCCACCTTGCTGGCGGTTGCCAGGAACGCGGCGACCGGCGCCGGAGCGCCTTCGTACACGTCCGGGGTCCACAGATGGAATGGCACCAGCGACAGCTTGAAGGCCAGGCCGACCAGCATCATGCCCAGGCCCAGCTGGGCCACCAGGCTTGGCATGCTGGTGGTAGCCAGGGCTTTGCCGATCTGGTCGAAGCTCAGGCTGCCGGCGTCGGCGTACAGCAGGGCCATGCCGAACAGCAGGAAAGCCGAGCCTGCGGCCGACAGCACCATGTACTTGATGCCGGCCTCCAGTGATCGCTTGTTGAAGAAGGCATACGCCACCAGGCCGTAGACCGGTACCGACAGCAGCTCCAGGCCGATGAACAGGCCGGCCAGGTGGTTGGCGCTGACCAGCACCAGGCCACCGAGGGCCGACATCAGCAGCAACAGGTACAGTTCTTCACGGTTGCCCGGGAAACCCTTGGAGCCCTCGCCGAGGTAGGCGTGGGCAAGGGTGACGCAGGCCAGCGTCGCGATGAGGATGATCGCCATGTACAGGCAGGCGAATTTGTCGATGGTGATCAGCGAGGTGACCGCCAGCGGCGCGACCTTAAGCGCCGGCAGGAGCGACAGCAGGGCCAGGTTCAGGCCCACGGTGGACAGCAGGAAGGTCTGCGAGTGGTTGCGCTTCCAGGCGATCGCCAGCATCACCACCACCGTGGTGATGGTGGTGATCAGCATCGGCGCCAATGCGATGAAGTGTTGAGTGGTGAATTCCATAGCGCTCTTACCGGGCCGAAGCGAGTTGAGTGAAAGCGGATCCGAGCCACTGCTGCACGCCACTCATGGTGGCGGCAGAGGTGTCGAGGAACGGCTGCGGATACACGCCCAGCAGGATCAGCAATACCGCCAGACCCAGAACCATGATCAGTTCGCGACCGTCCATGCCGGCCAGCACGGTGTCGGTCTTGGCCGGGCCGAAGTAGGCGCGGTGGATCATGATCAGCGAGTACACCGAACCGAACACCAGGCCGGTGGTGGCAATCACGGTGATCCACGGTACATGCACGAAGCTGCCGATCAGGATCAGGAACTCGCCGACGAAGTTGCCGGTGCCTGGCAGGCCCAGCGATGCCGCTGCGAAGAACAGGCTGATGGCCGGCAGGTAAGCGATGCGGTGCCACAGGCCACCCATCTGGCGCATGTCACGGGTGTGCAGGCGCTCGTACAGCTGGCCGGACAGGATGAACAGCGCCGCAGCCGACAGGCCGTGGGCCAGCATCTGGATCACCGCACCTTGCAGGGCCTGCTGGCTGCCGGAGTAGATACCGATCAGCACGAAGCCCATGTGCGAGACGCTGGAGAAGGCGATCAGGCGCTTGATGTCGGTTTGTGCGAAGGCCAGGAAGGCACCGTAGAAGATACCGATCAGGCCCAGGGTCATGGCGATCGGCGCGAACTCGGCCGAGGCGTTCGGGAACAGCGGCAGGGCGAAGCGCAGCAGGCCGTAGGCCGCGGTCTTCAGCAAGATACCCGCCAGGTCCACCGAGCCTGCGGTCGGTGCCTGGGCGTGAGCGTCAGGCAGCCAGGAGTGGAACGGCACCACCGGCAGCTTCACCGCGAAGGCGATGAAGAAGCCCAGCATCAGCACGTACTCGACACCGGCAGGCAACTCGGCCTTGAGCAGGTCGCTGTAGTTGAAGGTGAGCACGCCAGTGGTGTTGTAGTTGACCAGCACCAGGCCCAGGATCGCCACCAGCATGATCAGGCCGCTGGCCTGGGTGAAGATGAAGAACTTGGTCGCCGCGTAGATCCGGGTCTTCTTGCCATCTGCCGAGCTGTGACCCCAGAGCGCGATGAGGAAATACATCGGCACCAGCATCATTTCCCAGAAGAAGAAGAACAGGAACAGGTCCAGGGCCAGGAACACACCGACCACGCCGCCGAGGATCCACATCAGGTTGAGGTGGAAGAAGCCGACGTGGCGCTGGATCTCTTTCCAGGAACACAGTACCGACAGCACACCGAGCAGGCCGGTGAGCAGGATCATCAGCAGCGACAGGCCATCAAGGGCCAGATGGATGCTGATGCCGAAGCGCTGGATCCACTGGACTTTGTATTCCAGGGCCCAGGCCGGTTCGGCGCCCGGGGCGGGAGCAAGGGTGTAGTCGCCGGTACCCCACAGCCACAGGCCGATGCCAAGCAGCAGGGACATGGTAAGCAGCGCGATCCAGCGCGGCAGGGTTGCGCCGAAGCGCTCACCCAGCCAGCACAGGAAGCCGCCGATGAAGGGGATCAGGATCAGCCAAGGCAAAATCATGACGGGTTGGTTTCCTTTGGCAAAGTCGCAAGATTCATAGTCATACCGCAGCCACTACCACGGCACCGAGCACCAGCACGGCACCCACGGCGATAGAGGCGGTGTACCAGCGCAGTTGGCCAGTCTCGGTCTTGCTCATGGCCACGTGGCCACCACGCGCCATCCGAGGAATCAGGCCGATGGTGCGGTCAACCGGGTCCTTGCGCAGGATGTGGCTGATCAGCAGGTACGGTTTGACGAAAAGCTTGTCGTAGATCCAGTCGAAGCCCCAGGCAGCGAACCACCAGGCCGACAGGACGCGACCGATGCCACTGTTGGCGACGGCGCTGACGAAGCGGCGCTTGCCCAGGAACAGCAGGGCGGCCAGCAGGATACCGGCGATGGCGATGGCACCCGAGGTGATCTCCAGCGCGTGCTTGGCTTCGCCACCGGCATGGCCGGCGCTTTCAGGCAGCACACCGGCCAGCGGCGGGGTGATCCAGGCGCCGACGAAGGTCGACAGCACGATCAGCACGCCCAGCGGCAGCCAGTGGCTGATGCCGTGGCCCGCGTGGGCTTCGGTCTTGGCTTCGCCGTGGAAGGCGATGAAGATCAGGCGGAAGGTGTACAGCGAGGTCATGAACGCGCCTACCAGGCCGGCATACAGCAGACCGGTGTTGCCGCTGGCGAAGGCTTCCCAGAGGATCTCGTCCTTGGAGTAGAAGCCTACGGTCACGATCGGCAGGGCCGCCAGTGCCGCACCACCGACCACGAAGCTGGCGTAGGCCAGCGGCAGCTTCTTCCACAGGCCGCCCATCTTGAAGATGTTCTGCTCGTGGTGGCAGGCAACGATCACCGCACCGGAGGCAAGGAACAGCAGGGCCTTGAAGAAGGCGTGGGTCATCAGGTGGAAGATCGCCGCGTCCCAGGCACCCACGCCCAGGGCCAGGAACATGTAGCCGATCTGGCTCATGGTCGAGTAGGCGAGGATACGCTTGATATCGGTCTGTACCAGCGCAGCGAAGCCTGCCAGTACCAGGGTCACGCCACCGACCACACCTACAAGGTGCAGGATGTCCGGCGCCAGCAGGAACAGGCCGTTGGTACGGGCGATCAGGTACACGCCCGCGGTCACCATGGTTGCGGCGTGGATCAGTGCCGAAACCGGAGTCGGGCCCGCCATGGCGTCGGCCAGCCAGGTCTGCAGTGGCAGCTGTGCCGATTTACCGACCGCACCACCCAGCAGCATCAGCGTGGCCAGCACCATCCAGGTGTCGCCAGCCTGGAACTTCTGCGGTGCCAGCACCAGCAGTTCCTGCACGTTCAGGGTGCCCAGCTGGGCGAACAGGATGAACAGGCCGATGGCCATGAACACGTCGCCGATACGGGTGACGATGAATGCCTTGAGTGCCGCGTTACCGTTGTTGCGGTTGCTGTAGTAGAAACCGATCAACAGGTACGAGCACAGGCCCACGCCTTCCCAGCCGAAGTAGATGAACAGCAGGTTATCGCCAAGGATCAGGAACAGCATGCTGGCGATGAACAGGTTGGTGTACGAGAAGAAGCGCGAGTAGCCGGCTTCGCCACGCATGTACCAGGATGCGAACAGGTGGATCAGGAAGCCGACACCGGTCACCACACCGAGCATGGTGACCGACAGGCCGTCCAGGTACAGGGTGAAGTTCGGCGCGAAGCCGTCCACCGACATCCACTGCCACAGCAGCTGGCTGTACGCGCCGCCCTCAGGCGGGGCAACGTTGAACTGCCAGATGACGTAAGCGGCCGTGGCGGCCGACAGGCCTACCGAGCCGACGCCGATCAGGGCGGACAGGTTCTCCGAGAACCGTCCGCGCGAGAACGACAGCAGCAGGAAGCCGATGAGGGGAAAGACGAAAGTCAGGAAGAGAAGGTTCATCCGCGCATCTCACTGGCAGCATCGATGTCGAGAGTGTGGAAGCGGCGATACAGCTGCAGCAGGATGGCCAGGCCAATGCTGGCCTCGGCGGCTGCCAGGCTGATCACCAGAATGAACATCACCTGGCCGTCGGGCTGGACCCAACGGGCACCGGCGACGACGAACGCCAGGGCAGAGGCGTTCATCATGACTTCCAGGCTCATGAGCACGAAGAGGATGTTGCGGCGGACCATCAGGCCAACCAGACCTAAGCAGAACAGGATGCCGGCGACCGCCAGACCATGCTCGAGAGGGATAGCACCCATGATTTACTCCTTCGCCTCGTTGCGGCCCAGGTGGAAGGCGGTGACGGCTGCAGCCAGCAGCAGCATCGACGCCAGTTCGACCACCAGCAGGTACGGGCCGAACAGGCTGATGCCCACGGCTTTCGGGCCCACGGTGGTACCGCTGATGCCGGCGCCACTCGGGGCGACGAACAGGACGTACAGCAGCTCCGCCAGCAGCAGGGTGCCGAGGATCACCGGCCCTGCCCAGATACCGGGCTTGAGCCAGCCCCGTTCCTGGGCGACCGAAGCCGGCCCGAGGTTGAGCATCATCACCACGAACACGAACAGCACCATGATGGCGCCGGCGTAGGCGATCACTTCCAGGGCGCCGGCAAACGGCGCACCCAGGGCGAAGAAGATCATGGCCACGGAAATCAGCGAAATGATCAGGTAAAGCAAGGCGTGCACGGGGTTGGTGCCAGTTACCACCCGAAGGGTGGAGACCACGGCGATCCCGGATGCGAAGTAGAAAGCGAATTCCATCTTTCTGTCCTTATGGGAGCAAGCTCTTCACGTTGATCGGCTCGGCTTCGTTCTGTGCAGAGCCCTTCGGCTTGCCAGCGATTGCCATACCCGCAACACGGTAGAAGTTGTAGTCAGGGTTCTTGCCGGGGCCGGAGATCAGCAGATCTTCTTTCTCGTACACCAGGTCCTGACGCTTGAACTCGGCCATTTCGAAATCCGGAGTCAGCTGGATCGCGGTGGTCGGGCACGCTTCTTCACACAGGCCGCAGAAAATGCAACGCGAGAAGTTGATGCGGAAGAACTCCGGGTACCAGCGGCCGTCCTCTGTCTCGGCCTTCTGCAGCGAAATGCAGCCAACCGGGCAGGCCACCGCGCAGAGGTTGCACGCTACGCAGCGCTCCTCGCCATCGGGGTCGCGGGTGAGGACGATGCGGCCGCGGTAGCGCGGCGGCAGGTACACGGGTTCTTCGGGGTACTGCAGGGTGTCGCGCTTGCGGAACCCGTGGGAGAACACCATTGCCAGGCTGCGCAGCTGGGTGCCGGTGCCCTTAACGATGTCGCCGATATACTTGAACATGGGTCAAATCCTCACTGGGCCGCGACGGCTGGCGTGTTGTAGAGCACGATCGCAGCGGTCACCAGCAAATTGATCAGGGTCAGCGGCAGGCAGAACTTCCAGCTGAAGTCCATCACCTGGTCATAGCGTGGGCGCGGGATCGAGGCGCGCAGCAGGATGAACAGCATGATGAAGAACGCGGTCTTCAGGGCGAACCACAGGAACGACAGTTGCGGCAGGATGCCGAACGGGCCGTGCCAGCCGCCGAAGAACAGGGTTACCAGCAGCGCCGAGATGAGGATGATGCCGATGTACTCACCGACGAAGAACATGCCCCACTTCATGCCGGCATACTCGATGTGGTAGCCGTCGGCCAGTTCCTGTTCTGCTTCCGGCTGGTCGAACGGGTGACGGTGAGTCACGGCGACGCCAGCGATGAAGAAGGTGCAGAAGCCGAAGAACTGCGGAATGATGAACCACAGGTTCTGCGCCTGGTACTCAACGATGTCGCGCATGTTGAACGAGCCCACCTGCACCACCACGCCCATCAGCGCCAGGCCCAGGAACACCTCGTACGACACGGTCTGTGCCGAAGCACGCAAGCTGCCCAGCAGGGCGTACTTGTTGTTCGACGACCAGCCGGCGAACAGCACCGCGTAGACCGACAGGCCGGCCATGGCGAAGAAGAACAGCAGGCCGATGTTCAGGTCGGCAACGCCCCAGGTCGGGGTGATCGGGATGACCACGAAGGCGATCAGCAGGGCGCTCATGGCCACTACCGGTGCCAGGGTGAAGATCACGCGGTCGACGAAGGGTGGGTTCCAGTCTTCCTTGAAGAACATCTTCAGCATGTCGGCAGCGATCTGGAACATGCCGAACGGGCCGACGCGGTTCGGACCGTAACGGTCCTGCCACCAGCCCAGCAGGCGGCGCTCGACGAAGCTGAGCAGCGCACCGCAGACCACCACGGCCAGCAGGACCACGATGGCCCGCAGCACGGTGAGGATCACATCGATCACTTCGGGGGTGAACCAGCTCATTGTGCTGCCTCCTGCAGACCTTCGACGGATGCACCGAAGATGGCAGGCGGAATGCCAGCCAGGCCTTTCGGCAGCGCGACCAGGCCAGCGCCCAGCTCTTCATTGATACGCAGCGGCAGGCGCAGGGCCACACCGGCGACGTTCAGGCTCAGCAGGGCACCCTCGTTGACGCCCAGGCGGTCGGCTTCGGACTTGGCCAGGGCTACGTAGGCAGCCGGGATGCGTTCTTGAACCGGAGCGGCGCGCGAGGAGCTTTCTTCGCTGCCGAACAGGTGGAAGAACGGTACGGCAGTCCAGGTGCCACGGGCCGGGTTGAAGGCCCCCGGAATGGTGTTGAACCAGTTCAGGCGGTCGCCTTGCGATTCGATCAGGCGCACGCCCGGGTCACCGGCACGCAGGTGGCCACCGACCTCGTCCTGAAACTTGTTCCAGGCTTGTGGGGAGTTCCAGCCCGGCGACCAGGCGAACGGCACCTGCTGGCGCGGTTCGGCCGAACCCGAGTAGCCTTCCATGGAGAAGGCGAACGCGGTGTCCTTGTCTTGCGGGGTGCGCGGCTCGTGCACGCTGATGTTGGCACGCATGGCGGTACGGCCGGAGTAGCGCAGCGGCTCACGGGCCAGCTTCATGCCCTTGATGCGGAACGCAGCGCTTGGCGCGGCGTTGACGATGCCGGCCAGTTGCGGGGCGGCTTCGGCGCAGGCGCTGGTGACGTGGTCCAGCTGGGTCCAGTCGACCGGCTTGTTCAGCAGGGTGGCACGCAGGGCGTGCATCCAGCGCCAGCCTTCGTGGATCTGGATGCTGCTGTCCAGGTACTGCGGGTCGAACACCTGGAAGAAGCGCTGGGCACGGCCTTCCTGGCTGACCAGGGTACCGTCACCCTCGGCAAACGAGGCGGCCGGCAGCACCAGGTGGGCGCGGTCGACGGTGGCAGTTCTGGAGTGGTCGGCAACGATCACCACCTTGGCCGCAGCCAGGGCTGCATCGACCTTGGCGGCCGGTACGCGGGCGTACAGGTCGTTTTCCAGCACGACGATGGCATCGGCCTTGCCGCCGATGACCGCGTCCAGCGCGGCATCGACCGACTCGCCACCGAGCATGGCCAGGCCAAGGCTGTTGGCCTCAGGTACCACCAGGCTCAGCGAGCCGTTTTTCTCGCGCAGCTTCAGGGCCTTGGCGATGTTAGCGGCGGCTTCGATCAGCGCTGGGTCGGCCAGCGACGTACCGGCAACGACCAGTGGGCGCTTGGCGGCGACCAGGGCGTCGGCGATGCGCTGGGCCAGGGCCTTGGCTTCGTCGTCCAGGCCGGCGACGGCAGGGGCGCTCGGGTCGATGGCGTGGGCCACGGCGAAACCGATGCGGGCCAGGTCGGCCGGCGCAGCGTGTACGCATTCTTCGGCGACGTCGTCCAGCTTGGTTTCAGCCAGGGACGCGATGAACAGTGGGTACAGCGCGTGCTGGCCAATGTTCTTCACGGCAGCGTCGAGCCAAGGCTGCACTTTCATTGCTTCGGCCATGGCCTCGGCCTTGCCTTTGGTGGCCTGGCGCACGGACAGGGCAACGCGGGCAGCGGTCTGGGTCAGGTCTTCACCGAGCACGAACACGGCGTCGTGATCTTCGATGTCGCGCAGGGTCGGCACGGGCAGCGGGCTGTTGTTCAGCACGTTCAGGGCCAGGCGTACGCGGGCCAGTTCGCCCGCTTCCATGCCTGAGTAGAAGTACTCGGCGCCGACCAGCTCACGCAGGCCGTAGTTGCTTTCGAGGCTGGCGCGTGGCGAGCCGATACCGACGATGGTACGGCCGCGCAGCAGGTCGGCGGCCTTGTCCAGGGCGGCGTCCAGGCCTAGCTTGGTACCGTCGGCCAGTTGTGGCTGGCGTGGGCGGTCCTTGCGGTTGACGTAGCCGTAGCCGAAGCGGCCGCGGTCGCACAGGAAGTACTGGTTGACCGAACCGTTGAAGCGGTTTTCGATACGGCGCAGTTCGCCGTAGCGCTCGCCCGGGCTGATGTTGCAGCCGCTGGAGCAGCCATGGCAGATGCTCGGGGCAAACTGCATGTCCCACTTGCGGTTGTAGCGCTCGGAGTGGGTCTTGTCGGTAAATACGCCGGTCGGGCAGACCTCGGTCAGGTTGCCGGAGAACTCGCTTTCCAGCACACCGTCTTCGACGCGGCCGAAGTACACGTTGTCGTGGGCGCCGTAGACGCCCAGGTCGGTACCACCGGCGTAGTCCTTGTAATAGCGCACGCAGCGGTAGCAGGCGATGCAGCGGTTCATCTCATGGGCGATGAACGGGCCGAGGTCCTGGTTCTGGTGGGTACGCTTGGTGAAACGGTAGCGGCGCTCGTTGTGGCCGGTCATTACCGTCATGTCCTGCAGGTGGCAGTGACCGCCTTCCTCGCACACCGGGCAGTCGTGCGGGTGGTTGGTCATCAGCCATTCGACGACGCTGGCGCGGAACGCCTTCGACTCTTCATCGTCGATGGAAATCCAGGTGCCGTCGGAAGCAGGGGTCATGCAGGACATGACGATACGACCACGGGTGTCGTTCTCGTCGGTGTACTGCTTGACTGCGCACTGCCGGCAGGCGCCAACGCTACCAAGCGCCGGGTGCCAGCAGAAATAAGGGATGTCGAGGCCGAGCGACAGACATGCCTGTAACAGGTTGTCTGCACCGTTGACTTCGAGCGCTTTGCCGTCTACGTGGATAGTGGCCATTGTTCAAAGTTCTTCGTTGGCCCGCGTGAGCGGGCGTGGCTAATGGAAATCGGTGAGCTTGCGACACGCCTCGATTGCTCGGGCCTGCCGGTAAGCTGGCGAGTGGCACGGACCACCCGCCTAATCATCTTGTTATGCGCCGACCACGATCGGCTTCGCCAGGTCGGGGCGCAGGGTGGCAGCGCTTTCTGGCGCCACACCGGCCTCGAACTCCGAGCGGAAGTATTTGATGGCACTGCCCAGCGGCTCGACGGCACCCGGTGCGTGAGCACAGAAGGTACGGCCCGGGCCGAGGAAGTTGACCAGCCCCAGCAGCGTCTCGATGTCCTCGGCGCGGCCTTGGCCGTTTTCCAGTGCGCGCAGCATCTTCACGCTCCACGGCAGGCCGTCACGGCATGGGGTGCACCAGCCGCACGATTCGCGGGCGAAGAACTCTTCCATGTTGCGCAGCAGCGACACCATGTTGATGCTGTCGTCGACCGCCATGGCCAAGCCAGTACCCATGCGGGTGCCGACCTTGGCGATGCCACCGGCGTACATTTGTGCATCAAGGTGCTCGGGCAGCAGGAAGCCGGTACCGGCGCCGCCTGGCTGCCAGCACTTGAGCTTGAAGCCATCACGCATGCCACCGGCGTAGTCTTCGAACAATTCGCGTGCGGTAACGCCAAATGGCAGTTCCCACAGGCCTGGGTTCTTCACCTTGCCGGAGAAGCCCATCAGCTTGGTGCCGTGGTCCTCGCTGCCTTCGCGGGCCAGCGACTTGTACCAGTCGTTGCCGTTGGCGACGATGGCCGGGACGTTGCACAGGGTTTCGACGTTGTTCACGCACGTCGGCTTGCCCCACACGCCAACGGCGGCAGGGAAGGGCGGCTTGGAGCGCGGGTTGGCGCGGCGGCCTTCCAGCGAGTTGATCAGCGCGGTTTCTTCACCGCAGATGTAGCGGCCGGCACCGGTGTGCACGAACAGCTCGAAATCGAAACCGCTGCCCAGGATGTTCTTGCCCAGCAGGCCGGCGGCCTTGGCTTCATCGATGGCGCGGTTGAGGTTCTTCGCTGCGGTGGTGTATTCGCCACGCAGGAAGATGTAGCCGCGGTAGGCCTTGAGGGCGCGGGCGCTGATCAGCATGCCCTCGACCAGCAGATGGGGCTGTTGCTCCATCAGCATGCGGTCCTTCCAGGTGTTCGGCTCCATTTCGTCCGCGTTGCACAGCAGGTAGCGGATGTTCATGGATTCGTCTTTGGGCATCAGGCCCCACTTCACGCCAGTGGGGAAGCCTGCGCCGCCACGGCCTTTGAGGCCGGAGTCCTTGACGCTCTGCACGATGTCGTCGGCGGACATTTGCGCCAGCGCCTTGCGGGCTGCGGCGTAGCCGTTCTTCGATTCGTATTCGGCCAGCCAGACCGGCTCGCCGTCGTCACGCAGACGCCAGGTCAGCGGGTGGGTTTCGGCCGAGCGCGCGATGCGGTTGGCCGGGCCGAAGGAAGTAATGGTCATACGTAACCCTCCAGCAGTTTGGAAACGCCAGCCGGCTGCACGTCACCGAAGGTGTCGTCGTCGATCATCAGTGCCGGGGCCTTGTCGCAGTTGCCCAGGCAGCACACGGGCAGCAGGGTGAAACGGCCGTCGGCGGTGGTCTGGCCGAGGCCGATGCCCAGCTCGCTCTGGATCTGGCTGACCACCGACTCATGGCCGCCGATGTAGCAGACCATGCTGTCGCACACGCGGATGATGTGGCGGCCGACCGGTTGGCGGAAGATCTGGCTGTAGAAGGTGGCGACACCCTCGACGTCGCTGGCCGGAATGCCCAGCACTTCGCCGATGGCGTGAATGGCGCCGTCTGGCACCCAGCCACGCTCCTTCTGGACGATCTTCAGGGCTTCGATGGACGCCGCGCGCGGGTCCTCGTAGTGATGCATTTCGTGCTCGATGGCCGAGCGCTCGGTTTCGCTCAGGGCGAAACGGTCTGTCTGGATAAGCGTGCTGTTCATGCTTAGCGGTCCACGTCAGCCATAACGAAGTCGATACTGCCCAGGTACGCAATGAGGTCGGCGACCATGCTGCCTTTGATCACCGAAGGGATCTGCTGCAGGTGCGGGTAGCTCGGGGTGCGGATCCGGGTGCGGTAGCTCATGGTGCCGCCATCGCTCGTCAGGTAGTAACTGTTGATGCCCTTGGTCGCTTCGATCATCTGGAACGACTCGTTGGCCGGCATGACCGGGCCCCACGAGACTTGCAGGAAGTGCGTGATCAGGGTCTCGATGTGCTGCAGGGTGCGCTCTTTCGGCGGCGGCGTGGTCAGCGGGTGATCCGCCTTGTACGGGCCTTCCGGCATGTTGCGCAGGCACTGGTCGATGATGCGGATACTCTGACGCATCTCCTCGACACGGACCATGCAGCGATCGTAGGCATCGCCGTTGTGGGCCAGCGGTACTTCGAACTCGAAGTTCTCGTAGCCGGAGTAAGGGCGGGCTTTACGCAGGTCGAAGTTGCAACCGGTGGCACGCAAGCCGGCACCGGTGGTGCCCCATTCCAGCGCTTCCTTGGTGTTGTACGCGGCAACGCCGATGGTACGGCCCTTGAGGATGCTGTTTTGCAGGGCGGCCTTGGTGTATTCGTCGAGGCGCTTGGGCAGCCATTCCACGAAGTCCTTGACCAGCTTGTCCCAGCCACGTGGCAGGTCGTGGGCGACGCCACCGATGCGGTACCAGGCCGGGTGCAGGCGGAAACCGGTGATCGCTTCGATCACGGTGTAGGCGCGCTGGCGGTCGGTGAAGGTGAAGAACACCGGGGTCATGGCGCCGACGTCCTGGATGTAGGTACCCAGGAACAGCAGGTGGCTGGTGATGCGGAAGAACTCGGCCAGCATGATGCGAATCACGTCGACCTTCTGCGGCACCTTGATGCCGGCCAGCTTCTCTACCGCAAGCACGTACGGCAGGTTGTTCATCACCCCGCCGAGGTAATCGATACGGTCGGTATAGGGGATGAAGCTGTGCCAGGACTGGCGCTCGGCCATTTTTTCGGCGCCACGGTGGTGGTAGCCGATGTCCGGTACGCAGTCGACGATTTCTTCACCGTCCAGCTGCAGAACGATACGGAACGCACCGTGCGCCGAAGGGTGGTTGGGGCCGAGGTTGAGGAACATGTAGTCCTCGTTGGCGCCCTGACGCTTCATGCCCCAGGCTTCCGGGTTGAAGCGTGCCGATTCCTCTTCAAGCTGCTGCTTGGCCAGGGTCAGGCTGTAGGGGTCGAACTCGGTCGCACGGGCAGGGTAGTCCTTGCGCAGCGGGTGACCTTCCCAGGTCGGCGGCATCATGATGCGGCTGAGGTGCGGGTGGCCGGCAAAGTCGATGCCGAACATGTCCCAGACTTCGCGCTCGTACCAGTTGGCGTTTGGCCAGATGCCCGTCACGGTCGGCAGGTTCAGGTCGCCTTCGCTGAGCGACACCTTGATCATCACGTCGCTGTTACGCTCGATCGACAACAGGTGGTAGAACACGCTGAAATCGGCGGCTGGCAGGCCACGGCGCTGGGTGCGCAGGCGCTCGTCGACGCCATGCAGGTCGTACAGCATGCTGTAAGGCTTGGCGACGCCGCGCAGGAAGCTGAGCACCTCTTTGAGCTGGGCGCGTTTTACCCACAGCACGGGCATGCCGGTGCGGGTTTCCTGGGCGACGAATGCGTCGGCGCCAAAACGGTTGTTCAGTTCGACGACCACATCCTGGTCGTCAGCCTTGTAGGGCGGAATGAAAATAGCGTTGTCCGCTGTCATGGTCTCGGTCGCTTTGGGTCAACGTTAAGAATGAAGCCAGGCCGCCGGCTCCTTCGGGAGCGGGCGGCAGGTCGCTGGATCAGACTTCGTCGGGGCTGCGCAGGTTGGTTACTGCAATGCGCTGCTCACGACGCAGGTCTTTCTGGGCTGGCATCTCGGCACGGTAAATACCTTGATCACCAACAACCCAGGAAAGCGGGCGTCGTTCTTGGCCGATCGACTCCTGCAGCAGCATCAAGCCTTGCAGGAAAGCCTCAGGGCGTGGCGGGCAGCCAGGCACATAGACGTCCACGGGGAGGAACTTGTCGACCCCCTGAACGACCGAGTAGATGTCGTACATGCCACCGGAGTTGGCGCACGAACCCATGGAAATGACCCATTTCGGTTCGAGCATCTGCTCGTACAGGCGCTGGATGATCGGCGCCATCTTCACGAAGCAGGTACCGGCAATGACCATGAAGTCGGCCTGACGCGGCGAGGCCCGGATGACTTCGGCGCCGAAGCGGGCGATGTCGTGGGGTGCCGTGAAGGCCGTGGTCATTTCCACGTAGCAGCAGGACAGGCCGAAGTTGTACGGCCAGAGGGAGTTCTTGCGGCCCCAATTGACCGCGCCACGCAGCACATCTTCAAGTTTGCCCATGAAGATGTTCTTGTGGACCTGGTCCTCCAGCAGTTGATCGGTGACGGTTTCCCGTTCACCGACCGGGTACTGCTCGTTGGGCGCATCCGGATCGATTCTGGTGAGATTGTATTGCATGCCAAAGCCTCATTGTTTCAGCTTCGCTTGCCGCTTGCGGCGACCTTCGGGAGCCCAATCAAGTGCCCCGACGCGCCATAGGTAGACAAGACCTGCCAACAGAATTGCTATGAAAACGAGTGCTTCGACGAATCCGGTCCAGCCGCTTTCGCGGACGGACACAGACCATGCAAAGAGAAAGAGGGCTTCGATATCGAAGATCACGAACAGCATCGCGACCAGATAGAATTTGGCGGACAGGCGCAGGCGAGCGCTGCCGACGGGCAGCATGCCGGATTCGAAGGGTTCGTTCTTGGCGCGGCCCCAGGCCTTGCTACCGAGCAGGCTGGACAGGCCGAGCATGAAGGCGCACAGGCCGACGACACCCAGGAGGAAGATGGCAAAGCCCCAGTTGTGGGCGATGAGTCCTGCCGAATCGGACATGCTAGAAATCCTTATACAGAGACCCAGCTCTGCAGTCTGAAATAAGTGTAGAGCGGCGACTTGGCGTCGCACATGCAGTGACCAAATGTCGCAGCCGGATCAATCGCGCTGATTTTATGGGTAAACCTGGTGCAAGTAAAATTTCTGTCGCAAATTTATTCGTAGGATTAAGTACAAAAACCGTTCGTAACTGGCTGAGAGCCTTGAAATTCGGGCATTACGCGCGGTTTTGTTAATTATGTTTCTTGCTGCAGGTAACGAATTGCAAGTCCTGTAATGATAATTAATATCATTTGAGCTGCTACCGTTGAATTTGGCTCTTCTGTGCCTTGTAAAGTTCACCTGGCGATTCCCCCTACTTGCAATTGCAAAAAACCCTTGTTCTAGCAGCTCTCGGTCCTGCGCGCACCGCTCTGGGTCAATACTTTATCGGTTGAGCGATGACCGACTGATGAAGCGATGGCCCATTGGCCGAGCCAGTAGGCGAGGATGATCAGGTACGGTGCGGCGGCGAACGGGCTGACGAAGCGGTCGATGCCGATCAGGCTGTCGGAGAACACGAACAGGCCGGCACCCAGTGCTGCCACTCCCCCGCAGGCCAGTGCGCGCCAGAGCATGGCGCTGATGGCCAGGGCGTAGAGCGCTACCGGTATCAGCAGCGGGCCGAGGCCGTGGCTGGCCAGTACGCCGAGCAGCGCGATGCCCGTGATTGCGCTGAAGATCAGTGCGGGCAGGGCGGGGCGCAGGGTAATGCCGCAATAGCCGCGCAGGTAAGCAAGGTGAGCACAAAGGAAAGCAGCCAAGCCGAACACGAACAGGTCGGCGGGGATGGCCAGCAGGATGTCACCGAGTACCGAGAAGCCCAGGCCGATCGAGATCCATGTGCGATAAGGCGAAACCGGGGTGCTGCGCAGCCAGGCAATCAAGGCCAGCACTGGGATGGGTTTGGCCATGAGGGCGAGCAGGGTGTTGTCGCTGGCCAGTGCATATAGATAGAGGGCAGCGGCGGTCAGGGCGAGAATCATCAGGTGGCTTGGACGAGGCATGGGCGGTCCTTGCTGCTGGGCTGCCACAAGCATAGCCCTGATCCGGGGTTTTGCTGCAGCCTGTGCCGGCCCTTTCGCGGGTAAACCCGTTCCTGCAGCGGCCTGTGCCCAATCGCCGATGTGTGTGTCTTCCCGATCAGTGTAGGAGCGGGTTTACCCGCGAATACGGTAGCGGCGGCAACGCTGAACGGCTGGTAAAAATTGGCCAGCAGGGCCCGGCCCTTTCTCGGGTAAAAACAAAGGCCCGGAGCTTTCACAAGCCCCGGGCCTTTGTTCAACCGCAACCCACTATCAGTGGAACTGCTCTTCCTCGGTCGAACCGGTCAGTGCAGTCACCGACGAAGCGCCACCCTGGATCACGGTGGTCATGTCGTCGAAGTAGCCGGTGCCCACTTCCTGCTGGTGCGCCACGAAGGTGTAGCCCTTGCTGGCGTCAGCGAATTCCTGCTCCTGCAGCTTCACGTAGGCGGTCATGTCGTTGCGGGCGTAGTCGTGTGCCAGGTTGAACATGCCGTGCCACATGTTGTGGATGCCAGCCAGGGTGATGAACTGATGCTTGTAACCCATGGCCGACAATTCGCGCTGGAACTTGGCGATGGTGGCGTCGTCCAGGTTTTTCTTCCAGTTGAAGGAAGGCGAGCAGTTGTACGACAGGATCTGGTCCGGGTACTCCTTCTTGATCGCCTCGGCGAAGCGGCGGGCTTCGTCCAGGTCCGGCTTGGCGGTTTCGCACCAGATCAGGTCGGCGTACGGGGCGTAGGCCAGGCCGCGAGCAATGGCCTGATCGAGGCCGGCACGGACCTTGTAGAAGCCTTCGCGGGTGCGCTCGCCAACCACGAACGGCTGGTCGTACGGGTCGCAGTCGCTGGTCAGCAGGTCGGCGGCGTTGGCGTCGGTGCGGGCCAGAATGATGGTCGGTACACCCGACACGTCAGCGGCCAGGCGAGCGGCCACCAGCTTCTGTACGGCTTCCTGGGTCGGTACCAGCACCTTGCCGCCCATGTGGCCGCATTTTTTAACCGAGGCCAGCTGGTCTTCGAAGTGCACGCCGGCGGCGCCTGCTTCGATCATGTTCTTCATCAGCTCGTAGGCGTTCAGTACGCCACCGAAACCGGCTTCGGCGTCGGCCACGATGGGCGCGAAGTAGTCGATGTAGCCGTCGTCGCCCGGGTTCTTGCCGGCTTTCCACTGGATCTGGTCGGCGCGGCGGAACGCGTTGTTGATGCGTTTGACCACGGTCGGTACCGAGTCGACCGGGTACAGCGACTGGTCAGGGTACATCGACTCGGCCGAGTTGTTGTCGGCAGCAACCTGCCAGCCGGACAGGTAGATGGCCTGGATGCCGGCCTTGACCTGTTGTACAGCCTGGCCGCCAGTCAGGGCGCCCATGCAGTTAACGAAATCTTTTTCGGGGCGGAAGGACGGGTGGGCACCTTCGGTGACCAGCTTCCACAGTTTTTCTGCGCCCTGACGCGCAAAGGTGTGCTCAGGTTGCACGGAGCCACGCAGGCGAACGACATCAGCGGCGGTGTAGGTACGGGTCACGCCTTTCCAGCGCGGGTTTTCGGCCCAGTCTTTCTCGAGGGCTGCAATTTGCTGTTCGCGTGTCAGTGCCATGGAAATAAACCTCGTCGCATCGATCTTGGGTTAATTGTGCTGATGCTCGGAGCAGATCAGGTGCCTGGCGGCTGTCCTGTTCGCAGGAATGCGGCGGCGAACGCGAAGGCTCGAAGGGGAAGGGTGGGCAGACCAGGCGAAGGTGTGCTCCGGCAGGTCGGCTCGTGGTTGCCTTGCTGCGGTGCGACGCGATTGCCAGTACTGCGGTGATGCGCTTCCGTCCCTCGGGACAACTTCTTCGTTGCAGTCGCAATCCCGTCGAACCGCCTTGTGGGCCGTATAGACACGAGGCGCCTCCAGGGGTGGGAGGAGTACGCCTCGAAGGCCCTTGCCAGGGCCCCTGATTAGCGGGAGCGAGGCCATCATGCCCTTGGGAAAAAGACCCTGTCAAATGTTTTGTAGTGCTTTTTTGTACTTACTACATCTTTGGTCTAATGCGACTTGGCAGTCAGTTTCAAGGCCTTTGGTCGAAGCCTTGAATTGCCTGGTATCAGTCAACAAGGTCGACTTTGACCCGCAATGTCATGTTTTCACCCCGTTGGGTGCTGTACGTATGGCTTGATGCGCTGCGATCGGCTTGGCTCTGCTGGTTGAACCCCGCCAGGGTGATCCACTCGCCGAGCTTGCCCGTGACTGTCGTGTCGGTACTTTGTACTTTCACTACATCTGCACGTTCGTGGCTGATGCGGTCATTATTACTGCTTATTTGCAGACGAACAGTTTCGCCGCTCAGGCTGGGGGTCACGTAGAAGCCTTGGGTCACGTTGCGGTATTCGGTGTTGCTCTGAATGCGCCCATAGCCGTCTGTGCTGGTGCTGGTAATGGGGATGCTCTGGCCCACCTGGATCAGTGCCGGTTGCCCTTCGCTGGCTTGTACCTGCTGCATGCCGCCGTCGCGGTTGCTGGTGCCGTAGTGAATGACGCGTGCGTTGCCGCGGTTGTCCTGGAAGTTGCTGTCGTTGTTGTCGACGCTGATCAGCAGGCGCTTGGGCGCGGTATCCAGTTGTTGCAGCAGGGCGCGCAGGTCGTCGATGCGCTCGGGGCTGGCGTTGACGATCAGTTTGTTCTCGAAGGCGCTGACCGTGCCGTCCTTGCCGATGAACGCCTGCAGGGCGGGCAGCAGTTCGGCGCTGCTGCGATGCTGAAGTGGCACCACCTCGGTGGCGGCATGGGCGGTGAGGCTGGCGACCAGCAACAGGGAGGTGAAAAGGGGGCGTAGCGGCATGTCCATGATCTCCGCAGGTGGAATCAACATGATGGCAAATTTGCTGACTTTTTGCCGGATCTGGATCACGCCGGCACTGTTGCGGACGGTCGTATTATCCTGGTTTATCTTGTAGGCTATAAATTATAGTAGGCAAGATAATTGAGGTTAATTGCATGTCTCCCGTTCGCCCGCTCCTACGCCGTCATCAGTTGGCCAACGCACTGGCCCAAGACCTGGCCGGCGAGTCGTTGGTCGATTACAGCTCGGGCATGTTCCTGGCCGCGCCCCGGCGTACGGGCAAAAGCACCTTCCTCAACAACGACTTCATACCGGAATGCGTACAGCGCGGCTGGCTACCGGTTTACGTCGACCTGTGGTCGGATCGCGACGCCGCCCCTGCGCAGCTCATCAGCGGCGCCATCGGTACTGCGCTGGCCAGATTCGAAGGTGCGCTGGCCAGGACGGCGAAAAAGGCCGGTGTCGACAAGATCAACCTGCTGCGCACCCTGAGCTGGGATTTCACCCGCCCGCAACTGCCTGCGGGTACTACCCTGGCCCAGGCGCTTGCCGTGTTGCATCAAGTGTCAGGGCAGTTGGTAGTACTGATCATCGACGAGGCTCAGCACGCCCTTAACAGCGAAGATGGCCTCAATGCGATGTTCGCGCTGAAAGCCGCGCGTGACCACCTTAACCGTGGCGACCGTCCGGACGGCTTGCGCCTGGTGTTCACGGGCTCTAGTCGCGACAAGCTGGCCAACCTGGTACTCAAGAGCAAGCAGCCATTCTTTGGTGCCAGCATCACGCCTTTTCCGTTGCTGGGGCGTGAATATGTCGAATTCATCACCGCCTTGTGGAACCGTCGCCTGGCCGACAGTAACCAGTTCAAGGTAGAGGACCTGGCATACGCGTTCGAATTGGTCGGCCGGCGCCCGGAAATGCTCAACAAACTGTTGGCCGAAGTCAGTGTCGGCCTGGGGGAGGCGGGCAACCTGGGTGAACTGCTGCGCAATGGGGCGCTGAACCATCAAGCCGGGGTGTGGAGCGACTACGAAAGCGCTTGGAACGAACTTACGCCGTTGCAGCAGGCCGTGCTAGAGGTCATGGCTGAGCGCACGCTGGGTCGGCAGCCGTTTTCCCCGTTTACCGAGCAAACCCTGGTTGAGGTCAGCCGCAAGCTGGCGCAGGCCCAGGCGGTAGCCAACGTCAACACGGCAAACGTACAGAAGGCCCTCGATGCCCTGCGCGACAAGGAGCTGGTATGGAAGGCCAATCGTGGCGAGTACGCGTTGGAGGATACTGCCATGGCCGAATGGCTCGCCCGCGACCAGGCAGTCGCCGGCCACAGGTGAACCTTTGAGGTGCCCCGTAAGTCGCACTCACAGGGAGCGCGTGGGGTGATTGCATGAAGGGTGTCCTGATCTTGCTGTTATGGCTTTGCAGTCTTGGTGCACAGGCTGCAGCGGACACGCTGCGCATCAAGCAGCTGCAGCGTTGCGGCGACTTGTTCAGCGATAGCCAGCAGCGATGGTGCCTGCGTGCCGAAGGGCTCCGGGCAAATCTGCCAACGGTATGGCTCGGCGGTACGCGGCTGTCAGAAGCCGATATCGAGCGCCAGGGTGACCGGCTAACGCTGAAACTGGCGAGACAAGCCCAGCGCAGCGCCCCGCTCTGGCTGGCCGATGGCGGCCGCACCAGCAACCCGGTATGGCTGACCCGCCAACGCAGTCATGTGATCGCCGCAGGGCCCGATGAAGTGGCGAAGAACATGGATGGCCTGACCACCTATGTCGATCTGGTCAGCCTGTTGATCGAAGAAAAATACGACGGCCTCGACGAGGCCCGGCGCATCGCCGGCAAATACGGCGCCCAGGTTGTCGGTGCCATACCGCCGCTGAATGTCTACCAGCTGCGCTTGCCGGTAGAGGACCTGGTGCAGCGCGATGCGATGGTCCTGCGCATGGGCAGTGAAGTCAGCGTGGATGCCGTGATTGTCGAAGAGTCCGGCCCCGAGCGCGGGGAGGAGGGCAATGGGCGCAGCACCCGGGCCATCGACCAGGCGGACGAATGGGCCGCCAACCGCTTCATGGACGCGCTGTATTTCTACCGGCGCCGGATTGCCGCATCTGGCTTGCCGGTGAAGCCCGTGCGGGTCGGGGTAATCGAGCGCGAAGTGGACTTTGACACCCCAGGGTTCAGCCATTATCGAGGGGGCTGCGAACGAGGCCAGACATGCCTCTTCGCTCGCGACGGTGATCGCCCGGCAAGCCACGGCAGCCATGTCGCAGGCATTCTCGCTGCGCAGGGTGAGGGCTTTTTGCCAGGGCTGGGCAAGCACAGCCCTGGCTTCGAGGTGGTGGTAGAGCGCAACTCGGATGCCGGTATCACCGCCAACATCGCTGCCTCGGTGAACCTGGTCGAAGATGGCGTGCGGGTGCTGAACTGGAGTTGGGGCATTCACCGGGTCGGGGCACGCAATGTGAAGGGTGATGAGGTCGATTCGCTGGTGCGCTCCGGGCTGGCAATGAGTGGCTACGAGGAGTTACTTGAGGAGTTCTTCCTCTGGCTGCGCAAGGAGCACCCTGATGTGGTGGTGGTGAATTCGGCGGGCAATGGTGCGTCCTGGTCGGGGACCGATGAGTATCGCCTGCCTTCGTCATTCATCACCGAGCAATTGCTGGTGGTGGGCGGGCATCAGCGCAGTGACAAGGCTACGGCAGTTGAAGCCCACAATCACGTGCGCAAGCGTCACAGTTCCAATATCGACATGCGCGTGGACGTCAGTGCTGCTGCCTGCATACGCCCAGTGTCTGCCGAGGCTGCGCATTGCGGCACGTCGTACGCAACACCCTTGGTGACTGCCACTGTGGCGACGATGCTGTCGATCAACCCGGCACTTACCCCGGAACAGGTGCGCATGCTGTTGCGGCGCAGTGCCTTGACCCTGGGCGCCGAACAGGATTTTGAAGCGATGGATGCCGAAGACCTGACGGCGCCGATCCTGCCCTCAGAGCGTGGTGGCCGCCTGAACGACCCGGACCTGGGCCGTTCGGCGCGCCTGGACATGCAGCGTGCGCTGGACCTGGCCGTGCAGAGCCTGGAGCGGGTGCGTTGAGCGGTGGCCGCTGTCAGACAAATTCCGTAACATCGCGCCCCTCGTTTTTCTAACGTCCGTCAGGACTGCACCACAGGAAGCCCATGAAGCCCGCCCGACTACGCGCCGACCTGCTCGCCGGCCTCACTACCTCGTTTGCCTTGGTCCCCGAGTGCATCGCCTTTGCTCTGGTGGCCCATCTCAACCCGCTGATGGGCCTGTATGGCGCGTTCATCATTTGTACCCTGACGGCGCTGTTCGGCGGGCGGCCGGGGATGATCTCAGGCGCTGCCGGCTCGATGGCGGTGGTGATCGTCGCCTTGGTGGTGCAGCACGGCGTGCAGTACCTGCTGGCCACGGTGCTGCTGGGCGGTGTGGTGATGATCCTGTTCGGCCTGCTGCGTCTGGGCAAACTGGTGCGCCTGGTGCCATACCCGGTCATGCTTGGCTTCGTGAACGGCCTGGCCATCGTCATCGCCATGGCTCAGCTGGAGCATTTCAAGGACGGCGAACACTGGCTCAGTGGCACGCCGCTGTACCTGATGATCGGCCTGGTCGCGCTGACCATGGCGGTGGTTTATGTGCTGCCGAAACTGACCCGTGCGGTGCCGCCGGCCCTGGTGGCGATCCTCGGTGTTGGCCTGCTGGTGTACGTGCTCGGGCTGCCTACCCGCACCCTGGGCGACATGGCGCATATCGCCGGCGGCCTGCCGGGGCTGGCGCTGCCGGAGGTGCCCTGGAATCTGGAAACCCTGAAGATCATCGCCCCCTACGCGGTGCTGATGGCCATGGTTGGCCTGCTGGAAACCCTGCTCACCCTCAACCTGACCGACGAAATCACCGAGAGCCGTGGCTTCCCGGACCGCGAGTGTGTGGCATTGGGCGCTGCGAACATGGTGTCGGGCCTGTGCGGCGGCATGGGCGGCTGCGCGATGATCGGGCAGACGGTGATCAACCTCAGCTCCAATGGCCGGGGCCGGTTGTCGGGGGTAGTGGCCGGGGTGATGATTCTGCTGTTCGTGCTGTTCCTGTCGCCGCTGATCGAGCGCATTCCCCTGGCGGCGCTGGTTGGGGTGATGTTCGTGGTGGCCCAGCAGACCTTTGCCTGGGCGTCGTTGCGGGTGTTGCACAAGGTGCCGGTGAATGATGTGCTGGCGATCGTTGCGGTGACTGTGGTCACGGTGCTGACCGACCTGGCCATGGCAGTGCTGTTCGGTATCATCATCGCGGCGCTCAACTTTGCCTGGCAGCATGCGCGGGAGCTGTATGCCGACACCCATGAGGACGCGGAGGGCGGCAAGCGTTATCAACTGCATGGCACGCTGTTCTTTGCCTCGACCACCTCGTTCCTCAACCAGTTCGACACGGCCGGGGACCCGGCCCAGGTCACGCTGGATTGCCAGCATTTGAGCTTTGTCGACTATTCGGCGGTTGCGGCGCTGAAAACCCTGCGCGAGCGCTATGCCAGGGCGGGCAAGCATTTGCGCGTGGTGCATTTGTCCGAGCGGTGCAAGAAGCTGTTGAAGCGGGCGGGCGAGCAGCACTGAGCTTGATTGTGGCCTGTGCCGGCCTCTTCGCGGGTAAACCCGCTCCTACAGGGGGGCGCACAATGGGCCTGCGGCTATCCTGTAGGCGCGGGTTTACCCGCGAAGAGGCCGGCACAGGAGAACCACTTACTCTCCGCGGCTCTTCTTGACGATGCCATCGGCAATGCTCGCCGGGGCCTCGGCATAGCGGGTGAACTCCATCGAGAAGCTGGCCCGGCCCTGGGTCATCGAGCGCATCGAGGTGGCGTAGCCGAACATTTCACCCAGCGGCACTTCGGCACGTATCACCTTGCCAGCCGGTGTTTCATCACCGTCCTGGATCATGCCGCGACGTCGGCTCAAGTCGCCGAGGATGTCGCCCTGATATTCCTCGGGCGTCACCACCTCTACCTTCATCACCGGCTCCAGCAACACTGCGCCGCCTTTCTGCGACAACTGCTTGGTGGCCATTGACGCGGCGATCTTGTAGGCCATCTCGTTGGAGTCGACATCGTGGTACGAGCCGTCGAACACGGCGGCCTTGAGGTTGATCAGGGGGTAGCCGGCAAGCACGCCGTTCTTCATTTGCTCTTCGATACCCTTCTGGATTGCCGGGATGTACTCGCGGGGTACCACGCCGCCGACGATCTCGTTGATGAACTCCAGGCCTTCTTTGCCTTCATCACCGGGGGCGAAACGGATCCAGCAATGGCCGTATTGGCCACGGCCACCGGACTGGCGCACGAAACGCCCCTCGATCTCGCAGGTATTGCGGATTTTTTCCCGGTAGGCCACCTGCGGCTTGCCGATGTTGGCCTCGACGTTGAACTCGCGGCGCATGCGGTCGACGATGATATCCAGGTGCAGCTCGCCCATGCCCGAGATGATGGTCTGGCCAGTCTCTTCATCGGTACGCACGCGGAATGAGGGGTCTTCCTGGGCCAGCTTGCCCAGCGCGATCCCCATTTTTTCCTGGTCGGCCTTGGTTTTCGGCTCTACTGCGACGGAAATCACCGGGTCGGGGAAGTCCATGCGTTCGAGAATGATCGGCTTGTCCATGTCGCACAGGGTGTCACCAGTGGTCACGTCTTTCATGCCGATCAGCGCGGCGATATCGCCGGCACACACGTCCTTGATTTCTGCGCGCTGGTTGGCGTGCATCTGCACCATGCGGCCGATGCGTTCCTTCTTGCCTTTGACCGAGTTGAGTACCGCATTGCCTGAACTGAGCACGCCGGAATAAACGCGGGCGAAGGTGAGGGTGCCGACGAACGGGTCGGTGGCGATCTTGAAAGCCAGTGCCGAGAACGGCTCTTTGTCGTCGGCGTGCCGCTCCAGGTGCTTTTCTTCATCGTCCGGGTCGGTGCCGCGGATGGCAGGAATTTCCGAGGGGGCGGGCAGGTAATCGATTACCGCATCGAGCATCAGCGGCACGCCCTTGTTCTTGAAAGAGGAGCCGAGGATGGTCGGCACGATTTCGTTAGCGATGGTGCGTTTGCGCAATCCGGCCTTGATTTCGTCGACGCTCAGCTCTTCGCCTTCGAGGAACTTGTTGAGCAGTTCGTCATTGGCCTCGGCGGCTGCTTCGATCATGTGCGCGCGCCATTCGTCGGCAAGCGCCTGCAGATCGGCGGGGATTTCTTCTTCGCGGTAGCTGGTGCCCTGGTCGGCATCGTTCCAGTAGATGGCCTTCATCTTCACCAGGTCGATCTGGCCCATGAAGTTTTCTTCGCTGCCGATGGCCAGCTGGATGGGCACCGGGTGGTGCCCCAGGCGTTGATCGATCTGCTTGACCACGCGCAGGAAGTCGGCCCCTTGGCGGTCCATCTTGTTGATGTAGGCCAAGCGTGGCACGTGGTACTTGTTGGCCTGGCGCCAGACTGTCTCGGACTGCGGCTCGACGCCGTCCGCGCCGCTGAATACCACGACCGCGCCATCGAGCACGCGCAATGAGCGCTCCACCTCGATGGTGAAATCGACGTGGCCTGGGGTGTCGATGATGTTGAAACGGTACTTGTGGGCGAACTGCTTGGTCGAGCCTTGCCAGAACGCTGTGGTCGCCGCCGAGGTGATGGTGATGCCGCGTTCCTGCTCCTGGGCCATCCAGTCCATGGTCGCCGCGCCATCGTGCACTTCGCCCATCTTGTGGTTGACCCCGGTGTAGAACAGGATCCGCTCGGTGGTCGTGGTCTTGCCGGCATCCACGTGGGCGACGATGCCGATATTGCGGTACAGCTCGATGGGCGTTGTGCGGGCCATGGCGGACTACCTGTGGGTGGACGGATTCCACCAAGTTAGCAGACCGGTGGAATCCTGCCCTGCCACCGGGCCGTCAGTCGGCCTGGGCTTGCAGCATCCACTGGCCATCTACTTCACGGGCCAGGCCGCTGGCCGGCAGCAAGGCCAGCAGGCGCGTGTGCAGGGCGGCCTCGGTGAAGGTCTTGAGGGTGGTCAGGTCCAGCGCGCCGACCAGGTTGAGATCAGACTTGGTGTACGACAGCCAGGCTTTTTTCAACACCTGGGCGACGTCGCTGCCGGCGGTGGTGGCGAACCGGCGGTGCCACTGGCGGCCTTCGAAGGTGAAGTTGTGCGCGTGGCTGTAGGTGCTTTGGTCGGCGCCTTCTACGCAGCGGTGGCAGCGGCATGGGCCCTCGCCGAAGGCATTGCGCAGGTAGCTGTTGAAGTCCACGACGGGCTTGAGGGACAGGCGTTTGTCGACTTCGAACAGGTCGGCGATCAGGGGGTCTTCGGCGCTCACTCGGGATCCTCGTGTGGTGTGGCGTGCATCGGCGGGCACCCTAACAGATCGGGGCATTCAGATCACCTGTTGCAGGCCCGGCTCTTCCCAGGCAGACACGCCCCGCACAGGTGCCCTGCATACCCCAAGCAACATGCGATCGCTGTGGGAGCGGGCGTGCCCGCGAAGAGGCCAGTAGAGACAACAGAGACGGCCTGCCGTACTCTACGCGCCCGTACGCCTATACACCCACCGAGGTAACCCCGTTTGAGCACCAAGTACCCGTACATCGCCACTGTGACCATCAGCGCCGAAGACCGTGGCGGAGATACCGAGGCTTCGGAAAACCCCAAGATGCGCGTGGGCCTGGAAGCGGTGACCGAAACCCTGAAGAAGGTGCATTTCGTCGGTACGCTCGCGGCCCCTGAGAAACCGGCCACGCACATTTGCGTGACCCTGGAGAACGGCCTGACCTATTACGGCCCGATCGTCAACGGCCATGCCGAACTGGAAGGCGGCTGGATCGCCTTCGAGTCCGACATGCTTACCCCGGAAGAACTCGGCCTGTAAGCCTCAGTTCAGTTCTGCCAGGCACTGCTCGAGGATATCCAGCCCTTCCTCGAGCACCTCGGCCTCGATGGTCAACGGCGCCAGCAGGCGAATGATGTGCCGCGCCTTGCCGCTGGGCATCAGCAGCAGGCCCTTGGCGCGGGCCGCTTCCATCACCTTGGCCAGTTGTGCCGGTGCCGGGCTGCCATCGGCATTGGCGAACTCGATCCCTCGCATGGCGCCCACGCCGGTCAGGCGGCCGATGTACGGGCTCAGGCCCGAAGCCTTCCAGCGCTCATAACGGCTGACGATGGCCTGTTCCTGCCGTTCACCCCAGGTTGCAACGTTTTCGTCGGTCATCTGCGCCAGGCTGGCCAAGGCCGCCGCACAGGCAATCGGGTTGCCCGAATAGGTGCCACCCAGGCCGCCCTTGGGCAGCGCCGCCATCAATTCCTTGCGCCCGACCACTGCACCCAGCGGCATACCGCCAGCGATGCTCTTGGCCAGCAGCAGCAGGTCGGGCTCGATACCCAGGCGCGGAAACGCGAAGCGCTGGCCGGTGCGGCCGAAGCCCGACTGGATCTCGTCGATGATGATCAGGATGCCACGCTCGTCGCAGAAGCGGCGCAGGGCCTGGGCGAAGGCCGGGTCCAGGGCAAGGAAGCCGCCTTCACCCTGCACCGGCTCGAAGATGAACGCCGCGACGTCCTCCACGGCCAGCTCGACGCTGAACAGGCGATCCATGGCCTTGAGCGCTTGCTCGCAGGTAACTCCGGTATCCGCGCCAGGGTAGGGCAGGTGATACACCGGCCCGGGCAGTTCGCCGACCCGCTGCTTGTAGGGGGCGACCTTGCCATTGAGGTTCAGGGTGGCCAGGGTGCGGCCATGGAAGCCGCCGTCGAACGCGATGATGGCGCGTTTGCCGGTGGCGCCGCGGGCCACTTTCAGGGCGTTTTCCGCCGCTTCCGCGCCGCTGTTGGTGAGCATGCCGGCCAGTGGGTAGCTGACTGGCACAAACTGGCTCAGTTGCTCCATCAGGGCCAGGTACGGGCCGTGAGGGGCCGCGTTGAAGGCGTAGTGGGTCAGGCGGGTGGCCTGAGCCTGGATGGCCTCGACTACATCGGGGTTGCAGTGGCCCAGGTTGAGCACGCCGATACCGCCGACGAAGTCGATGTAACGTTTGCCGTCAGTGTCCCAGACTTCGGCGTTACGGCCATGGGAAAGTGTGATCGGGTGAACGATGGCAATGGATTGGCTGATACTTTCCTGGTTCATGGGGGCACGCGGACCTTGTTCGAGTTTCTTATTATCCAAGCGTGTCGGCGGGTTATTCCGCAAACGAATTATTCGATTGCGATCATTCCATGGATTCGTGATCTGGCCGGTTTTTTGGGTTGGCTGTGCCGGCCTCTTCGCGGGCAAGCCCGCTCCTACCAGAGGCCACGGCAGGTCAAATCAATCGCCTTCAGCCACCCGCTCCCGGATCCACTGCACGAAGGCCCTGATCTTGGGCACTTCGGCCGCATGCTCGGCATGCGCAATGAAGTGCCTCCCGTTGCTTGCCACAGGGTGGTCCCAGGCCACCACCAGCTTGCCTTCGCTCAGCTCTTCGGCCACCAGATAGCGGGGAATCAGGGCTATGCCGCAGCCGGAGATGGCCGCGCGGATACACAGGTAGAACGTGTCGAAGCGCGGCCCGTGGTAGCTGTTCTGGCTATGCAACCCAAGCCCCAGGAACCACTCATGCCAGGCCTCCGGCCGCGACACGCATTGCAACAGGCGGTGCTCAGTCAATGCCTGGGCGCTGTCGAAACGGTGGCTGGCCAGCAGTTGCGGGCTGCACACCGGCACCACTTCTTCGCTGAACAACTCGATGCAGGTCGCCCCGGGCCAGGTGCCCTGCCCGAAGAAAAAGGCGACGTCAGCCTTGGCCTGTACCAGGTCGAATGGCTCCAGCTCGTTGCGCACATCCAGGTGAATGCGTGGGTAGCGGTCACCAAAACCCTTGAGCCGGGGCACCAGCCAGCGGGCGCCGAAGGTCGGCTGGGTGGCGATGCGCAGCACTTCGGTTTCGTCGCCGTAACTGAGGATGTAGCGGCTGGATATGTCGATCTGGGTGAGGATCTTGTTCACTTCGGTGAGGTACAGCGCGCCGGCCGGGGTCAGGTGCAGGCGCCGGCGAATGCGCTGGAACAGCGAGTGCGAAAGCATGTCCTCAAGCTGCGCGACCTGCTTGCTGACGGCGCTCTGGGTCAGGTGCAGTTCCTGGGCCGCGCGGGTGAAGCTGAGGTGGCGGGCGGCCGCTTCGAAGCACTGAAGGGCGGTGGTCGAAGGCATCAGGCGTTTGGACATGACGGGCGAATACCGAGCAAAAAAGGAAGGAGTTCATTCCATAAAGGAATTATGTGGTTCGAAAAGGTCGTTTGTTGACCCCGGCCTATAGATTAATACTGACCTGGATCAACGATTACAACCGGTCATGCGAAGAGGAGGTCAATACCCGCTTCGGTCATCTGCAAAAAACAACAACAACACACATCAGAAATTTATAAGAATTCTGCTCAGACCTTCAGCCGCTTTGCTGCGGCCGACCCATTCGAGGGTTCTTCATGGCTTCGCAAGACAACAAGAAACAGCGCTCACTGCAGCACGGCCTGACTTCCCGTCAGGTTTCCATGATCTCCATTGCCGGCATCATCGGCGCCGGGCTGTTCATCGGGTCCTCCAACGCCATTGCCACCGCCGGCCCGGCCATCCTCATCTCCTACGCCATGACTGGCCTGCTGGTCTTGCTGGTGATGCGCATGCTGGGTGAAATGGCCATCGCAAACCCCAACAGCGGCTCTTTTTCCACCTACGCCTCGGAGGCCATCGGGCCTTGGGCGGGCTTTACCATTGGCTGGCTGTACTGGTGGTTCTGGGTGTTGATCATTCCGGTGGAAGCCATTGCCGGTGCTGACATCCTGCATGCCTACTTCCCTGGCGTGCCGTCCTGGCTGTTCGCCTTCCTGATCATGCTGGTGCTGTCGGGCACCAACCTGGTCAGCGTGAAGAACTTCGGTGCTTTCGAGTACTGGTTCGCGTTGGTCAAGGTGGTCGCGATCATTGGCTTCATCGGGGTGTGCACCTTGGCGGTGTTCGGTTTCTGGCCGCTGGCCGAGGTCTCCGGGGTCAGCCGACTGTGGGACAGCGGTGGTTTCATGCCCAATGGGTTCGGGACGGTGCTTGGGGGCGTGCTGATCACCATCTTCTCGTTCTTCGGTGCCGAAATTGTCACCATCGCGGCGGACGAAACCGCCAACCCGAAAGACAAGATTCGCCGCGCCACCAACCTTGTGGTGTACCGCATCGCCATTTTCTACCTGGCGTCGATCTTCCTGGTGGTGTCGCTGGTGGCCTGGAACGACCCCGGGCTGAAAGCAGTAGGGTCGTTCCAGCGTGTACTGGAAGTGCTGAACGTGCCGGGCGCCAAGTTGCTGGTTGACCTGGTGGTGCTGGTGGCGGTGACAAGTTGCATGAACTCGGGGCTCTACACGGCGTCGCGCATGCTCTATTCGCTTGGCGCGCGTGGCCAGGCGCTGAGCGTGACCAAGCGCATCTCCGGTTCCGGCGTGCCGACCGTGGCAGTGATCTTCTCGACCCTGGCGGGTTTCGCTGGCTGCCTCGTCAACTATGTGTTCCCGGGCAAGGTGTTTGGCTTCCTGCTGTCGACCACTGGCGCCATCGCTTTGCTGGTGTACCTGGTCATTGCCGTGTCGCAGCTGCGCATGCGTGCCCGTGCCGAGCGTGAAGGGCGCTCGCTGGAACTGAAGATGTGGCTGTTCCCATGGCTGACCTGGCTGGTGATCGGCACCATCGTCATGGTGCTGGGCTACATGCTGTTCAGCGATGCCTACCGCTATGAGACGCTGATGACTGCCGGGGTGACCGCGTTCATCCTGCTGGTTTCGCTGACTCAGCGGCGTACGAAGATGGTTGCCCAGACGGTCTGATGTTTCTGCTTTAATGGGGGCGTTGCGCGCCCCCATTCCAACAAGCACAGGAAGCGTATGACTGATCACACACTTTCCCTTCAAGCCCTCGCGGCCCCTGAGGGTACTTGCTATGGCTGCGGCTGTTCCCACCCCAGCGGCCTGCACCTGCAAAGCCACTGGGACGCCGACGGTGTTCACCTGGTGTGCCGGCACTCGCCCGACAGCACCTTCATTGGCTGGCCTGGCCTGGTTTACGGTGGCCTGCTGGCGATGCTGGTCGACTGCCACTCCAACTGGACGGCGATGGCCTACCACTACCGTAACGAAGGCCGAGAACCGGGCAGCCTGCCGCGTATCGACTGCGTTACCGGCACGCTCAACCTGACCTACCTGAAACCTACGCCGATGGGCGTCGAGCTGTTGCTCAAGGCGCGTGTCGAAGGCGAAGTGGGGCGCAAGAGCCGGGTCATCTGCGAAGTCTGGGCAGAGGATGTACTGACGGTGACGGCCGACTCCGTGTTTGTCCGCGTCGATACCGAAAAGCTCAAGCTTAAGGCCCACGGCCAGGCCTGAGCTGCCAACGCTGATGAGTGGTCGGTGATGGTCAGCGGCTGGGGATGTCTCTAGAGTGACAGGTTCATTCCCTTGGCAAGGTTGATCATGACCGAACTCAGTGCTTTCCCCATTACCCGCAAATGGCCCGCCAAACATCCCGAACGCCTGCAGTTGTACTCGCTGCCGACGCCCAACGGGGTGAAGGTGTCGATCATGCTCGAAGAGATCGGCTTGGCTTACGAGGCGCACAAGGTCAGCTTCGACAACGATGACCAATTGAGCCCCGAGTTCATCTCGCTCAGCGCGAACAACAAGATCCCCGCCATCCTCGACCCGAACGGGCCGGGCGGTCAGCCGCTGCCGCTGTTCGAGTCGGGGGCGATCTTGCAGTACCTGGCGGAGAAGAGCGGCCAGCTGCTCAGCCAGGACCCCGCCCAGCGCTACCAGACTCTGCAGTGGCTGATGTTCCAGATGGGCGGCATCGGGCCGATGTTCGGCCAGGTCGGGTTCTTCCATTTCTTTGCGGGCAAGGAATATGAAGACAAGCGCCCGCGCGACCGCTATGTCAACGAGTCCAAGCGGCTGCTGGGCGTGCTGGATCGGCATTTGAAAGGTCGGCAGTGGATGGCAGAGGAATACAGCATTGCCGACATCGCCATCTTCCCTTGGGTGCGCAACCTGGTGGAGCGCTACAACGCCCGTGACCTGGTGGGCTTCGACCAGTTCAAGGAAGTGCAGCGCGTGCTGGCGAATTTCCTCGAACGGCCAGCCGTGCAGCGTGGCCTGAGAATCCCGGGCTGATCAACCTGTGTAGGGACAACTGCCTTGTGCAAACGTTGAAAGGCCTGCGCGGTCGCCCGTAGGCGCGGGTTTACCCGCGAAAGGGCCGGCCCTGCTGGCCAATCTCCACCCGCCGTTCAGCGTTGCTGCCGCTACCGTATTCGCGGGTAAACCCGCTCCTACCACGTTGGTGGACGCATGCCGGAGATTGGGCGCAGGCCGTCGTGTAGGAGCGGGTTTACCCGCGAAAGGGCCGGCCCTGCTGGCCAATTTTCACCCGCCGTTCACCGTTGCCGCCGCTACCGTATTCGCGGGTAAACCCGCTCCTACAGAAGGCGGCGTAAGGGTTCAGAAGATGTGGTTCAGCAGCCAGTACAGGCTGCCAGCCAACAGCATTGCCGCTGGCAGGGTCAGCACCCAGGCCATCAGCAGATTGAACAAAGTGCGTTTCTGAATCCCCGACCCATTGGCCACCATGGCGCCGGCCACCCCCGAACTCAGCACATGCGTGGTCGACACCGGCAGCCCGAACATATCCGCCGCGCCAATGGTGCACATCGCCACCACTTCGGCCGATGCGCCTTGGGCATAGCTGAGGTGGGTCTTGCCGATCTTCTCGCCAACCGTGACCACAATACGCCGCCAGCCAACCATGGTCCCCAACCCGAGCGCGATGGCTACAGCCACCTTCACCCACAACGGAATATAGCGGGTGGCGTCGTCCAGCTGGGCCTTGAACAACAGCACTTGGCTGCGGGTGTCGGCATCGAATGTCACCAGGTGGTTTTTCTCCATGAGGCGGATGGCTTCACTGGTCAGGTACATGTCGTTGCGCACGTTGGCCATGGCTTCAGCCGGTACGCGGTTGAGCGAGCCATAGCCTTTGACCTCTTCGCCGATCATCCCGGTCAGCGCCGCCAATGCCGGTACCAGGTGCGGGCTGGCCTTGGGCTCGGCAATGAACAGGGTAAGCACCTGGCGCGGGTCAGCCGGGGCCGCTTGCGGGTTGCTGCGCACCAGTGCCTGGCGGGTCACCTCGGCGACGGCGGAAAACTGCAGGGCCTGCGCGTTGGGCATGGTCTTGTTCAGCGCATAGGCCATCGGCAGGGTGCCGACCAGAATCAGCATGATCAGCCCCATGCCTTTCTGGCCATCGTTGGAGCCGTGGGCAAAAGAGACCCCGGTGCAGGTCAGAATCAGTAGGCTGCGGATCCACCACGGTGGCGGTGTTTGGCCTTCCGGTGCCTGGTAAAGCGCCTTGCGTTTGACCAGCGCGCGCAGGGCCAGCAGCAGCAGGGCTGCACAAGCAAAACCGATCAGCGGTGAGAACAGCAGGGCATAACCCACCTTGCTGGCCTGGGCCCAGTCCACGCCGCTGGTGCCGTCACGCCCATGCATCAGCGCATTGGCCACGCCCACGCCGATGATCGAGCCAATCAGGGTGTGCGAGGACGATGCCGGCAGGCCCAGCCACCAAGTGCCAAGGTTCCACATGATCGCCGCCAGCAGCAGGGCGAAGACCATGGCGAAGCCGGCCGAAGAACCCACCTGTAGAATCAGTTCTACCGGTAGCAAGGCGATGATGCCGAAGGCCACCGCGCCACTGGAAAAAAGCACGCCCAGGAAATTGCACAGCCCAGACCACACCACCGCTACCGGCGCCGGCAATGAATGGGTGTATATCACGGTGGCTACCGCGTTGGCGGTGTCGTGGAAGCCGTTGACGAACTCGAAGCCCAGGGCAATCACCAGCGCCAGGCCCAGCAGAAGGAACGGTGTGGCCGTGGTGATGACCGTACCGCTTGCGGTCACATCCTGCTTGAGGCTCCAGGCGGTGTAGGCGATACCCGCCAGCAGCAGGCTGAAGAACAACGTTAAGGTGGCACGCCCAGGTTTGTGGGAGAGCTGCGGGCGAGCGTCGTGTTTGGCCAGTAGTGGGCTGCTGGCCACTGACGGGGTTGCCATGGGGGCTCCGGTTGGCGTTGGGCGAAAGTGCCGAAGGCCTTGAGCATAGAAACAATTCGTAACCCGGCCGTGACCTCGATCAATGAATTATCTAGGCTCAAGACGGACGGTAATGGCAGGAGACGCCCATGATTCGCTGCAAACGTGTCTATGATGCGGTTGAGGATGAAGATGGCCAGCGTGTGCTGGTCGACCGCCTTTGGCCGCGCAACAAACGCAAGGAAGACCTCCATGGGCAGTGGTTGCGCGAAGTGGCACCTTCGAATGAATTGCGTAAGGCGTTCCATCAGGGTGAAGTGGATTTCGCCGGTTTTACCCAGCGGTACCAGCAAGCGCTGGCGGCCCACCCCGAACACTGGTACCCGCTGCTGGACATGGCCAGGAAGGGGACGCTGACATTGCTTTATGCCGGCAAGGACAGCGAGCACAACAATGCCCGGGTGCTGGCCGACTGGTTGGAAAACGAACTGGACAGGAGTGGCCCTGGCAGTTCGCCAGTTTGTTATGCCCAATGAGTGCGATGCGATGTTCTTACAGTTGATTCCCGCCCAAGACATCCACTGCACCTTCGCCCGCGACCTTACGCGCCGCGCCATGTTGCCCTACTACCGTGAATACGACCTGCTGTGGATCGAGGACGCCTTCGACGCGGCCTGGGGCTGGCGCGAGCAGTGGCTGGTGATCGAAGGCGATACGCTGTTGGGTTTTTGCAGCCTCAGCCAGGACCGCCAGGCGCTGTTCATCCGCGAGTTGCACCTGTTGCCTGAGCACCGTGGGCGGGGCGTCGGTAGCTGGGTGCTGGAAGAACTGGCGCTGTGGGCCAGGCAGCGGCGCCTTCCTCTGTTGCGGCTGATGGTGTTCCGCAGCAACCCGGCCCGCCTGCTGTACCAGCGCCATGGCTTCATCGAAATGGGTGAAGACGAATGCTTTGTGCGGATGCAGCGGGATATCAACGTAGTAGCTAAATGATGGCTTGTCGCGACCGCAGAGCATGGGCATAGTGGATCCGCACCTTTACGGCTGCCTGCAGGCGGGCAGGCCGTACTTGAGAGGATAAGGGAAAAGGAGAAGCCCCTATGAACGGAATCGGTCCACGGCTGCGGGAAGAGCGTGAGCGGCTGGGTATGACCCAGCGTGTATTTGGCGATATCGGTGGCGTCGAGCCCAACGCTCAGGGCAAGTACGAAAGCGGTGAACGCACGCCGCGGCTAGATTACCTGGCGGCATTGGCGACCCGGGGCGTGGATGCGTTGTATGTCCTCAGCGGCCTGCGTACCCCGGCAGCGCTCGAAGGTTTGAACACGGATGAGTCCGGTTTGCTGGGGGCTTTTCGGAAATTGCGCTCGGATGATCAGGCGGCGCTCTTGCACCTTTTGGAGCGGTTGGCCAACGACGCCAAGCCCCGGCAAATAGTGCGGCCTCTCACAGTCGAACGTCAGTCGTTTCTGACGGAAGCAATGCGTTAGGCCCACCGTGAAAAATTTTGTTAAGGTGGCGGGATCCAATCGCCCTGCTGACGAGGTGTGTGCTTGATTAGGGTCTTAGTGGTCGATGATCACGATCTGGTACGAACCGGTATTACACGCATGTTGGCCGACATCGACGGCCTGCAGGTGGTGGGTGAGGGAGATTCCGGCGAGTCGGCGCTGAAACTGGCCCGGGAGCTGAAACCGGACGTTGTGCTGATGGATGTGAAAATGCCCGGCATCGGCGGCCTGGAGGCCACCCGCAAGCTGCTGCGCAGCCACCCTGACATCAAGGTAGTGGCGGTGACGGTGTGCGAGGAGGACCCGTTCCCCACACGCTTGTTGCAGGCCGGCGCTGCCGGCTACCTGACCAAGGGTGCAGGCCTTGACGAAATGGTCCAGGCCATTCGTCTGGCCTTTGCCGGCCAGCGCTATATCAGCCCGCAGATCGCCCAGCAGTTGGCGCTGAAACCGTTCCAGCCGCAGGGGTCTCCGTTCGACGCGTTGTCCGAACGGGAAATCCAGATTGCCCTGATGATCGTCGGCTGCCAGAAAGTGCAGATCATCTCCGACAAGTTGTGCCTCTCGCCCAAGACCGTCAATACTTACCGTTATCGGATCTTTGAAAAACTCTCGGTCACCAGCGACGTCGAATTGACCTTGCTGGCCGTTCGCCACGGTATGGTTGACGCAAGCCTGTAAAACCTCATGTCCCAAGTCTTTGATGCCAGCGCATTCCTGGCGACCTGCAGCGGTCGCCCGGGCGTTTACCGGATGTTCGACGGCGAAGCCCGGCTGCTTTACGTGGGCAAGGCCAAGAACCTGAAGAAACGCCTGGCCAGCTATTTCCGCAAGGCTGGCCTTGCGCCCAAGACCGCCGCACTGGTTGCGCGCATCGCCCAGGTTGAAACCACCATCACCGCCAACGAAACCGAGGCGTTGCTGCTGGAGCAGAACCTGATCAAGGAGTGGCGGCCGCCTTACAACATCCTGCTGCGCGACGATAAGTCCTACCCCTACGTGTTTCTGTCCGATGGCGAGTTCCCGCGCCTGGGCATTCACCGTGGGGCGAAAAAGGCCAAGGGCCGTTACTTTGGCCCGTACCCCAGCGCCGGGGCCATTCGCGAAAGCCTCAGCCTGCTGCAAAAGGCCTTTTCTGTGCGTCAGTGCGAAGACAGCTACTACGCCAACCGCACCCGGCCATGCCTGCAGTACCAGATAAAGCGCTGCAAAGGGCCCTGCACCGACCTGGTGACTGCCGAGGAATACGCAGAAGACGTGCGCCATTCGGTGATGTTTCTGGAAGGGCGTAGCCAGCAACTGGGCAATGAGTTGAACGCCGAGATGGAGAAGGCCGCCATGGCCCTCGATTTCGAAAAAGCCGCCGAGCTGCGCGACCAGATCGCCTTGTTGCGCCGCGTGCAGGACCAGCAGTACATCGAGGGCGGCAGCGGCGATGTCGACGTCATTGCCGCCTTCGTCAACCCGGGTGGTGCCTGTGTGCACCTGATCAGCGTGCGCGGCGGGCGAGTACTGGGCAGCAAGAACTTCTTCCCGCAGGTGGGCATCGAGGAGGAGGTGGCCGAGGTCATGGCCGCATTCCTGTCCCAGTACTATCTGGGCAACGCAGAGCGCGAGCTACCCGGCGAGTTGATCGTCAATGTTGTTCACGAAGATTTCAACGCCATCACCGAAGCGCTGCACACGCTGCGTGGCCGCGAACTGACCATCAGCCACCGGGTGCGTGGCACTCGCGCCCGCTGGCAGCAACTGGCCGTGACCAATGCCGAGCAGGCGCTGAATGCCCGCCTGGCCAACCGCCAGCACATGGCTGCGCGCTTCGAAGCCCTGGCCGAAGTGCTGGGCCTGGATGAAGTGCCGCAACGCCTGGAATGCTACGACATCAGCCACTCCAGTGGTGAAGCTACCGTGGCCAGTTGCGTGGTGTTCGGCCCCGAAGGGCCGATCAAGTCCGACTACCGCCGCTTCAACATCGAAGGCGTCACCGCAGGTGACGATTATGCGGCCATGCATCAGGCCCTGACCCGCCGCTATGGGCGCATCAAGGACGGCGAGGGCAAGCTGCCCGATGTGCTGCTGGTGGACGGCGGCAAGGGCCAGCTGAACATGGCCCGCGATGTGATGCAGGCGCTGGGGTTCACCGACCTGACCCTGCTGGGTGTGGCCAAGGGCGTCACACGCAAGGCGGGTTTCGAAACCCTGTACCTGAACGATGTGCATCACGAATTCACCCTCAAGGGCGATTCGTCAGCGTTGCACCTGATCCAGCAGATCCGCGACGAAGCCCACCGCTTCGCTATCACCGGCCACCGCGCCCGCCGTGGCAAGGCCCGTCGAGTCTCCAGCCTTGAAGATGTGGCTGGGGTAGGGCCTAAGCGCCGCCGCGACCTGCTGAAACATTTCGGCGGCCTGCAGGAGCTCAACCGCGCCAGTATCGATGAAATCGCCAAAGCCCCCGGCATCAGTAAAAAGCTTGCCGAATCAATTTATGCCAGCCTGCATAGCGAGTAGAATGCCGGCTCAACTTGCAGCCAGTCGTACCGATGAATATTCCAAACCTGCTCACCGTTCTACGCGTCCTGCTCATTCCGTGCTTCATTCTGCTGTTCTACATGCCCTATCAGTGGAGTTACATGGCCGCCAGCAGCGTATTCGCCGTAGCCGCCGCCACCGATTGGCTGGACGGCTACCTGGCGCGTCGACTGCAGCAGAGCACGCCGTTCGGCGCCTTCCTCGACCCGGTGGCCGACAAGCTGATGGTGGCAGTGGCCCTGGTGCTGCTGGTGCAGACCCACGCCAACTTCTGGCTGACCCTGCCCGCCGCGGTCATCATCGGCCGCGAGATCGTGGTGTCTGCGCTGCGCGAGTGGATGGCTGAGCTAGGCGCGCGGGCGCATGTGGCGGTGTCCAACCTCGGTAAGTGGAAGACTGCGGCGCAGATGCTGGCGCTGGTGATCCTGCTGGGCAACCCACCGGCGGTGACCTTCTGGGTGATCCTGGGCTACGGGCTGTTGCTGGTGGCAGCGGGGCTGACGCTGTGGTCGATGGTGCACTACCTGTTGGCCGCCTGGCCGCACCTGCGCGAAGGCTCGGAAAAAAAATAAAAGTTTTTTGAATCAAGGGGTTGACGCTGTTTTAGAAATCGCTAGAATGGCACCCATCACGACGCGGGAATAGCTCAGTTGGTAGAGCACGACCTTGCCAAGGTCGGGGTCGCGAGTTCGAGTCTCGTTTCCCGCTCCAAATAAAGATCTACAGGTTTCAGTCGAAGTCTGTAAGTCGTTGAAAAAAGGCCCTTCGGGGCCTTTTTTCGTTCGAATGCATTCTGCCTCAATCCTCTCCCTCCACGAAATTCAAGTACAAACACCACAACGCGGCGCCCTGGCCGTGACGCCGTGGTCTACCTGGACATATCGTTGATCACGTCAGCGGGCATTTCAAAAATCTCGGGTGCGCTCAACAGGTCCACTGCGGACAGCAAGGCATCGGGATCGATTGGGTCTTCCAGGATCAGGGTGTGCTGGGTGTGATTGTCGGTCAGGCGCAGCGTGGGTGTAGCGTTGAATCCGTTCTCCAAGGCTTGCGCTTTTTGCGTGTCCACGACTTGGGCAGCCCGTTCGCCGGCCAGGCAGCGTTGCAGGGACGG
This sequence comes from Pseudomonas sp. KCJK9058, assembly GCF_046230975.1. NCBI lineage: Bacteria > Pseudomonadati > Pseudomonadota > Gammaproteobacteria > Pseudomonadales > Pseudomonadaceae > Pseudomonas > Pseudomonas sp. KCJK9058. Next base: position 10,748 of record NZ_JBJJLR010000021.1, on the reverse strand, counting down.
GCCGATGTCCGGATAGTCGTGTCCAGCAGCCAACCCACGGCCGTTGCCTTGAGTATGCAGGTAGACCCAGAGCACCGCCCCCCAAACGCCTTCGCGCCCCTCACGCTGGCCCAGGCATTCGACCCGCCGCGCTTCCCGACTGGCGGCCGGTTCATGCTGGGGGAGGGGCAGGTGATGCCAGGCCAGGTTGACGTGATCGTTGGTGACGATCCAGCGCTGCAGTTGCGGCAGGTAGGCCTGGCAGTGCGGGCATTCGAGTTCGGCGTAGAGGGTGATGCGCGGTTCAAAGCGCTGGAGGGTACGGCGGATATCGGCGCTCACTTGCTGCAGCAGGTCGCCACTGCTGACGTCATGCCCATTGAAGTCGCGCAGGCCAAGCTCGGGGCTGCTCTGGGAGCAGCCTTGGCGAGCGTTCAGCAACGTTTCGAGGTGGCGCTTGATGGCCGCGAACTTGTGCGAAGCGCTTTCCTGGCGAGACGGCTCCCGGATGGCGGACGGGTCCGCCATCAAGCGATCGAAGAAACCACTCATTGCGTGTCGAGCCGGCCTACCAGGGAAATTTCGAAGTTCGCGCCCATGTACTTGAAGTGCGGGCGCACGGCGAGCGAGACCTGGTACCAGCCCGGATCACCCGCCACGTCCGAGACCTCGACCCTGGCAGCACGCAACGGCCGACGGCTGCGCACATCGGCCGAAGGGTTTTCCTGGTCGGCGACGTATTGCTTGATCCATTTGTTGAGTTCGGACTCAAGGTCCCGTCGCTCCTTCCAGCTGCCGATCTGCTCGCGCTGCAACACCTTGATGTAGTGGGCCAGGCGATTGACGATGAACAGGTAGGGCAGTTGGGTGCCGAGCTTGTAGTTGGTCTGTGCCTGCAGGCCTTGGGCGGTGACCAGTTGCAACCTCGAGATGTTCTGCACGCAGCTGATGATCAGGTAGGGGTGCGGTGCAACTGAAGCAATCGCAGGTGCAGAGATCAGGAGCCCGCCTTCTTCAGACCTGAGGCGAAACATCAAGTCCTCGGGCGCCCGCCCCGTCTCATGGATCAATACGCGACGCAACGTGGGCGCTTCCAGTTCCTGCGCTGACCACTGTCGGTGCGGCGTGAATCCCGGCGTACCCGCCGCCTGATCGAAACACGCCAGGCGTTCGATATTGGACACGATCCGTGGGCAGTCCTGCGATGCACGGGTCAAGGCAGGCATCAACAACAACAACAGGAATGAAAGTCCGACGCCACCTGCATAACGAATAATCATCTCACCTTAACTCTCCCACTCAATCGTACACATGCCCGTGAATTAACCCAGCTATCCCAACAGCGAAAAAGAGGCTAGTACATAAACTCAATTCTATTCAAGAATTTATTTTGTTACATATTTGAACTCGACGCTCGACGATTATCCAGCGCATGGTTTTTACGCAACGAACAACTCAAATCTCAGAAATCATGTTTATTAAACGTTTAACGCGCAAGCTTACTTGTAGGACGCGTCCTACATATAAAACCCACACTAAAAAAGATATATAGCCATGACTAAATCCTCCGGCTCCGTTGCACCCAAAGAACGCATCAACATCAAATATGTGCCCGCCACCGGTGACGAGCAGGCCGAGGTAGAGCTGCCGCACAAGATGATGGTGCTGGGTGACTTCGGCCTCGACGACAGCCGCTCCCTCGAAGACCGTCAGGTCATGCGCATCGATAAACACACCTTCAACAACGTGTTGAACGACGCCGATGTGAGCCTGGCCATGTCGGTGCCCTCTGCGCTTGGCGCTACTCCGGATGCAGAGCTGGCAGTCAACCTGCAATTCAAGTCCATCCAGGACTTCGGGCCAGACCGCATCGCACGCCAGGTGCCCGAGCTGAACAAGCTGCTGCAGCTGCGTGAAGCGCTGGTTGCCCTGAAAGGCCCGCTGGGCAACGTGCCCACCTTCCGCAAACAGCTGCAGCTTCTTCTGAACGACGCGCATGCCCGCAAGCAACTCGCGCAAGAACTGGACCTGGTGCTTGAAGCGCCAAAAGCAGACTGAGACAACGGAGCGTCCCCATGCCAAAGCCAAGCACAACTGTCACTGTTGAAACACAGGCCGAAACACGGAGCAATGCCACCTTGCTCGACCAGATCATGGCAGAAACCAAGTTGGTTCCCACACAAGAGGGTTACCAAGTGGCCAGGCAGGGTGTATCCGCCTTCATTGCCGAAATTCTGAAGAGTCATGACCCAGATCAATTGATCAACAAGCATCGCGTCGACCAGATGATTGCCGAGCTGGATCGGCTCCTCAGCAAGCAGATGGATGCCATTCTGCATGAACCCGCGTTCCAGCAACTTGAATCCACGTGGCGAAGCCTCAAACTTCTGGTCGACCGTACGGACTTTCGCGAGAACATCAAGCTCGAAGTCTTGCACGTCAGCAAGGAAGACTTGCTCGATGACTTCGAGAACGCCGCCGACATTACCTGCAGTGGTATTTATAAACACGTCTATACCGCCGGCTACGGCCAGTTCGGTGGCGAGCCGGTCGCGGCAATGGTTGGCAACTACAACTTCGGCCCCTCTTCGCCTGATATCAAACTGTTGAGCTACATGGCGTCCGTCGGTGCCATGTCGCATGCGCCCTTCATTGCGGCACCCTCCCCGGAGTTCTTCAACCTGAGCAGCTTCGAAGCGCTACCCAATCTGAAAGAAATCAAAGACATCTTCGCCGGCCCACGGCATGCCAAGTGGCGCGCGTTCCGCGAGAGCGAAGATGCCCGCCACATCGCGCTGACCGGGCCGCGCTTCATGCTGCGCTCCGCCTACCATCACCAGGACCAGCCGATCAGCAGCTTCCATTACGATGAGAACATCAACGGCCGGCACGACAATTACCTGTGGGGCAGCTCAGCCTTCCTGTTGGCCAGCTGCATCAACGACAGCTTTGCCCGCTACCGCTGGTGCCCCAACATCATCGGCCCGCAATCGGGAGGTGCCGTCGAAGGCCTGCCGGTGCATCTGTACGAATCGCTGGGCCAGCTGCAGGCCAAGATTCCTACCGAGGTACTGATTTCCGACCGCAAGGAATTCGAGCTGGCCGAAGAGGGCTTTATTGCCCTGACCATGCGCAAGGACAGCGACAACGCCGCGTTCTTCTCAGCCAACTCGGTGCAAAAGCCGAAAAACTTCCCCAAGACACCCGAACCCGTCGATGCCAGCCGAGTGCAGGTGCGGTTGAGAGGGGAGCGGGGCGCTACTGTACCCACACCGTGGCAAGTGATGGAAAACGGCCAAGTGCTCGACGCCGGCAGAGGCTTGCCGGGTATCGAGCAGATCAAGCAATTGATCGGGGCCCATCGCATTCACGTAGAGAGCGACAACCCTGCCGTTGATGGACTCGTTTTTGACGCTCAGGGGCTGGACCCGCTTATCGACGAGGCTCGCAAGACATGTCGCTGGTAGCTGAGGTCGAGGCGCAAGAAATCACACGGTTGCTCGCACCCATCAATGCCCAGGTACCGGCGGGGCTGTTCGATGGGGAAGACGAAACCTACCAGGCCATTGACCAGGAGATGGTCAAGCTGGGTGGGCTGCAGGAAGCGTCTATCGACTGGGACTACATCGAGGAGGCCTCCGGTCAGTACCTGGAGCGACAGTGCAAGCATCTGCGGATCGTCGCGCACTTGAGCGTTGCGTGGCTGCGCAGTGGTTGTTGGGAGCGCTGGGGGTTCACCTTGGCGTTGCTGGGCGGAATGATCGAAGGCTATTGGGAAACCGCTCATCCAGCGCCTGGCCCGAAGGGCTTCCTGACCAAGCGCAAGGTCGTTGGCCTGGTGCTCAATCGCTTGATCGATGCGCTGCCGCGCCTTGATCGTTTCACCTACACCCCGGCTCACGCCGCAGCGGCGAAGGGTGCATTGACCCGTTTGCTACGTCAGCAGGAAGCCGCCCAGCTTGACCCGGCTGTTCTGGGTGAGCTGGAGCGCCTGTTGCGCAAACACACGGCGCTTGCCAACGGTATTGGCGAGTGCGATGCGCCCAAGAACCCGGTGGAGAGCCCCCAACCTGCGCCGCTGGTGGATGTCATCGCCACGCCGAAACCCTGCATGTCGATCGGTAACGAGCGCGAGACGCGCCGAGCCATCCTGAGCATGGCCGAGCTGATCAACCAGCAGGACCCTTACGACCCGACCGGCTATCAACTGCGTCGCTTCGGTCTGTGGGCCCACATTCAGGCCGCACCGCAAACCCGGCAGGGCAACCGTACAGAGTTGATGGCAGTGCCGCGGGATATTGCCAGCGACTACGAGGAGGCCATAGCCGGTACCGTAATCGACGCGGCGTTGCTCCAGCGGGTTGAAAAAAGTGTGTCGGCTTCGCCCTTCTGGATTCGCGGCAGCTTCCTTGCCGCAACCGCCGCTTCGCGGCTGGCGATGGGCGAAGTGGCTGAGGCCATCCGTGCGGCGACCGCTCGTTTCGTGCTGCGCATGCCAGCGCTGCAGCAGCTGTGCTTCAGCGACGGTCGGGTGTTTGTCGACGACCAATGCCTGGCCTGGCTCAAAGGGGCAGACGGGCAATCCGAGCAAGCCGGAGCTTCCCAAGAGTTCACCAGCCTTCGCGAAGAACTGGTCAGCCAGCTGGAAAGCGGCGGCGTAGAACCGGTGTTGATAAGGCTGCAGGGGATGCAGGCAGATTTTCGAGCCCCTCGCGAGCGCTGCCATACCACCCTCATCGCAGCGGACCTGTTGGCCGCACGAGGCGTGTCCTGGTTAGCCCAGGACCTGTGCGCCGGGGTAGCGCGCACGATGCAGCAAACCACCGCCAGCGACTGGGAGCCCGAGGTATTTCAGCGGCTTCAACAATACGCGTCCTCCCACGTGCTGGCCGATCGGAACAAGGAGCAGGAGCCTCGATGAATCAACTCTGGAAGTACCTCAAACGTTGGGGCTGGCCGCTGATGTCCCGTATCGGTCTGGCAATGCCGCTGCTACTTGGGCTTGGCGCTGTGCTGATGCTGGTCGCCATCTGGTGGCTCGGCCCGCAATGGACGTGGCGCGATCAGCAGCCGTTGGCCAGTGTGGCGCATCGAAGTTTGGCCAGCCTGGTGTTCGTGTTGGTGGCGCTGTTGTGCTGGCTGATCGTGTTGAGAACGCGCTTTCGCCGCTTGCAAGCAGAACGTCAGCAGGCGATGGCTGCCGATGTGGATCCGGCGCAACCGTTCGTTCATGCACAAGAGAAGGCGTTGAGCCAAGGGCTCGCACGCTACCTGGACAATGCCGGTGGGCGTCGCGCGCTGTACCGATTGCCGTGGTACCTCGTGCTGGGCGCCAGGCAGGCCGGCAAGAGCAGCTTTATTGACTGCACCGATCAAAGTTTCTCGTTGACCCGCATCGACAAGGCGCAGGCACGGGGACGGCCAGCGCAGGCGCTCGCCTACCCCGTGGGGTGGTGGATCAGCAATGATGCGGTGATCATCGACCCGCCCGGTGCCTTTATCAGCCAGAACGGCCCCGCAGATTCGCTGGGCAGTGACTCCACTGACGTTGAGTCTTCGGTACCGTCTGGAACCCAAGCCAAACTGTGGCAGCATCTGTTGGATTGGCTGCAGCGCAATCGAAGCCAGAGAGCCCTAAACGGCCTGGTGCTGGTTGTCGACCTGCCCGCGCTGCTGCACGGAACCGTCGAGCAACGCACGGCACTTGCCCACCTGCTGCGCACGCGTCTTTACGAGGCGAGCAGCCAGTTGGGCTCGCGCTTGCCGCTGTATGTCGTGTTGAGCAAATTCGATCTGCTGGACGGCTTCGACCCATTCTACAGCAAGCTTTCGGCCGCCAAGCGCAATAGCCTGTTTGGATTCACGTTCAAGCTGGATGCTGTCGACACCTTCGACGCTTGGCTGGGCGAGTATGGCGAACACTATGATCGGTTGCTGGAGCAGCTGTTCGAGCAGGTGATCGATCGTCTGGACGTGCAGGGTAGCCCTGCGTTGCGTTCACGTCTCTACTCACTGCATAGGCAGTTGCTCGGGTTGCGTCCAATGCTGTTGAGTTTTCTGCGCGAGACCTTGGCAAGTGACCGTTTCACCACCCCGGCGCTGGTGCGCGGTGTGTATTGGTCGTCAGTCGTACAGCACGGTGACGTGCGCAACGCCTTTGTCCGTGAGGCGGCGCAGCCTTACAAGACCAGCCTCCCCTTGCTTGAGGGCAAGGCGCAGGGCAAGGCGTTGGCCTACTTCATTCAACAGGCCTTTGGGCGGGTCATCTACAAGGAGGCCGGCCTTGCCGGCGACAACGTCAGGGTGGCACGGCGCAAGCGACAATTGCTGTGGGTGGGTGCTTCTGTAGGCGTCCTGGCCTTCTGCGTCGCCATCGCCAGCTGGCATCGTTACTTCGACATCAATGGCGTCAAGGCCGCCAGCGTGCTGGCCAAGAGCCGGGAGTACAGCCATCACGAAGTGGATCAGCGTCTGGACCCGACCGGGCACAACTTGCTGGAGCCACTGGACCAGATCCGCGATGCGGTAGCAGTGTTTGGCGACTACCGCGCTGCGTGGCCGGGTGTTGCTGATCTGGGGCTGTATCAGGGCCGTGCCATCGGGCCGACCGTGGATGAGGCGTACCTCAGTTTGTTGTCCAGGCGTTTCCTGCCTGCGTTGGCCAGCGGCGTGATTGATGCCATGGATGCGGCGCCCCCCGGCAGCGAGCAGCAAATGGCCGCGCTCCGGGTTTACCGGATGCTCGAGGATCGCCGGAACCGCCGAGCGGAATGGGTCGAAGACTGGATGGCGCGACAGTGGCAACAGGCCTTCCCCGGCCAGGGGCAGCTGCAACGTGACCTAATGCGGCACCTGAAGTATGCCCTGGCCTACGCGGATACCGACCTGCCGCAGTATCGCCAGCGTGTCAGCGACGTGCAGCAGACCTTGCGCAAGGTGCCGTTGCCACAACGCGTGTATGCAGGCCTGAAGCAGCAGGCCCAGGAGCAGTTGCATACCGGTCTGGACCTGCGTCATCAGGTGGGGCCTGCGTTCGATGTCGTTTACCAGCTGTCTTCCGGCTCGAGCCAGGGCGACAATGGTGTTTTGCTGGCACCCATGCTCACCGCCAAAGGCTTCAAGGAGTATTTTGAACCGCGTAGTCAGCGCTTTACGGAAATGGCAATGATCGACCAGTGGGCACTGGGGGAACGTGCTCAACTGGACTACTCCGATGCCGACCAGGCTGCGCTGAACGAGCGCCTGCGCAACCTGTACAGCGCCGACTACATCGACAGTTGGCGCCGCGCCTTGAACGCATTCTCCGTGGCGGATTTTCGAGACCTGGATCATGGCATCACGATCCTTGAACAGTTGGCCGGGCCAGCGGCGCCGTTGCACCGATTGCTGGAGACGGTTCGCGACAACAGTTCGCTGTTATCACCAATGAATGTTGGCGTGGCGGATGAGACCCCCCTCGCTTGTTTCGGTCAACAGCAAGCCCGAGCAACAACAGGCGCTGGCCATCCAGCGGGCGTTTGCAGGCTTGAACGCCATGTTGCACGTTGCAGGCGAAAAGCCGAGCTACTACGATGAAACCCACGCAGCCATAGCCGCCGTCCACGACTATGCCAAGGCGGTACAGGGTAGCCCAGACCGGGGCAAGGCCGCGCTGCACGCGGTGCATCAGCGCTTTTCAATGACCGGGCACGACCCCATCGGCACCTTGCAACGCGTCGCCACTGGCTTGCCGGAGCCAATCAATCATCACGTCAGAAAGGTGGCAGAGCAAACGGCGCAAGTGCTGAACGTTGAAGCGCTGCGCGAGCTGGAGCGACGGTGGGATGCTGAAGTCTACAGCTTCTTCCAGCAGCGCCTGGCCGAGCGCTACCCATTCGTCGTCAGGGCACCCGACGCTTCGCTGGAAGACTTTGAAGCGTTCTTTGGACCGAATGGGCGACTGCAGCAGTTCCAGGATCAATACCTGAAGCTCTTTCTCAAGGACAATCTGGAGGCCTTGCAGGCTGGTCTGCAGGGGCGTTCCCTGATCCGTACTGATGTGATCGAGCAGCTGAAACTGGCTGATCGCATCCGCGAAACGTTCTTTGATCAGCGCGGTAACCTCAGCGTGCAGTTCAGCATCGAGCCATTGGGGCTCAGTGCAAATCAACGCACCAGCCTGCTGGATCTGGATGGGCAGCTGATTTCCTACACCCACGGCCCAAGCCAGATCACCGGTATTGTCTGGCCCAATACCTTGGGGCAACACGTGCGCAGCAACCTGACCCTGCTCAGGCAGAACGGCAATAGCAGCAGCCTGGAGTATCGAGGGCCTTGGTCGATGTTCCGCCTGCTGAGCCGCGGTGAGCTCAATGGACGTACGGCAACCAGCGTGGACCTGAGCTTCAGGACGGGTGATGGTGTGATGCGCTACCGGCTGAACGCGGAAAAAGCCTTCAACCCAATTACTCAACAACCGTTCAAAGGTTTTCGGTTGCCCCGAGGGTTGTTGCAACAGCCAGCGAGGGTGGCGTTGGTCGAACAGGCGGATGTGCCTTTCATGTAAGCAGGAGGCGGTGCGAAACGAAGAGCGAGTCCAGGCACTGCATGACTGTACCCACGCTATCGAGCAACTGAAGTCGGACATGCGCACGGTGCATGCTCAGGGGGAGGGACGTACAGGCATGCCTAAGCGCTGATCAAGCCCAGAACCCAACCAGTACCAACGCCGCCACACCAAGCCCGACCGCAACCGAGCAGCCGCCCAGCGACAGCGCCGCCCGGCCTTGCCGATACCAGCCGTCATGGCCCAATTGCCGTGCCGGCGCCAGCAGGCTGCGCCACCGCAGTTCCGTATCGTGAAACGCCTGCAAGTTCGCCGGATCCGCATCCAGCCAGCGGCGGAAGTCGATACGCTCGCACGCCGTCACCTGCGGGCTCTGCAAGCGCACATACCATTGCCCGGCCACGCTCGCCAGCACATCCCGGCGCGAGCGGCCAGCCTGCAGCGCCTGGCCCATGTTGCGCTCGATACTCGCCAGTGGCAGGTCAAGGTGCGCAGCGATGCTGGCGAAGTCCAGCTGATCGAGGCGGTTGAGCAGGAATACTTGCTGTACGCGCCGTGGTAGCCGCTTCAGTGCATGCAGCAGGGCATCGTCGGCATCGTGCTCGGCAGCAGGAGTGGGGTGCTCAAGGGGCAGCAGCAGACGGGTCATGGACAGCTCCTTGCTCTATAAAGGGGAGGAGGGGGCATCTTCCTTGATGCGGAAACAGCGTAGGCGAAACGAGATTGATTCTCAAGTGCTGATTCCGCAAAGTTTTGTAACGAGCGTTCACGCCCTGAAACACCTTTGCTATCATGCGCGCCATCACGATCTTCATTAGCCTGAAGAGCCAAAAAAAAGACCCGGCAAAAAAGCCGGGTCAAAAACCGTGATTAGCCTGATGAGGAGATAATCTGAGAGCGACCTAAGCTTTCAGGTTATCCAGCGGATCTCGCGATCAGCTGAGTGCAATAATAATCGTTATCATTTGCCAGTCAAATGAATTTTCGCTAATCCGGTAAAAAAGTTTTACCGGCGCGCTTCCTTGTCCCGGCAATCGGGGCCTTTGCCGTTACCTGGCCATCACGTTCTCTCCCTTCTTTTTTGTCTATAAACCCGCTCACTCGGTGCGTTTGTGCTCCAGCAGTGCGCGAGCCATGTCCATCATGTGCATCAACGCGAACGTCAGTTCTCGCTGGCTGCCGTGCTGGTGAGTGGCGGTTTCCTGGGCGGTGGCCGCAGCGCAGCGCAGCAGGGCGATGGCGTGTTCCTGGGCCTGGTCGCCGGTTACGCCTTCGTGCAGGGTCCAGATTCTGTTGTCCAGGGTGGGCCGCGGTGGGTTGGGGTTGAGGTAATAGTCGAGCGCGCGGCGTGCGGCTTCGCTGTCGAGATCTGTTTCGTCGTTTTTCGGTAGTTTCATCCTGATACCTGCCGGAGCCAGTAGGGAAGGGGTCAGGTCGATGGTAATACCTACAGTATTTTTATTCTTCCCGATAAATAATACTGAATGTTTATTGAGCGCTTGAAGGCAGTCCGTATCGTGCCAGCGATGAATATGGATAAATGGATTGCCCTCGTCCGTGACCGGATGGAGGAGCTAGGGCTCACTCAAGAGCAGCTTGCCGAGCGCGTTGGTGTGTCTCAAGGCAGTGTCGGTCATTGGGTGAACAAGCGGCGTCAGCCGAAAATCGAATCGATGAACCGCACGTTCGTCGAGATTGGCATGCCTCATTACAACGTCAGCCTGCAGCTGCGTATCCAGGGGCAGGTTGGCGAGGAGCGTAGTGTTTACGAGATAGCAGACGATGATGAACTCGACCTCATGCGATACATCGTCTGCTTCCGTTACCCGGTGCTGGGTTGGAGTGAGTTAGAGGCTGCAACGGCTGTAGAGCCTGCTGTTTTCGAGCAGACTGACTACCTGGCACAGGGCAAGGCGTTCTGGCTAACCGTGGAAAACGATGCCATGAGCGCTGTCAGTGGCCGCAGTGTGCCGCAGGGCATGCGGATGCTGGTGGACCCAGGTGTAGAGGCTGAGGCGGGGCGTTTGGTTATCGCTCGTCAGCCCGGCAAACCGGCGATTTTCCGCGAGCTGGCCGAGGAAGGTGGGCAGCGTTATCTGAAGGCATTGAACAGCAACTACCCGGCGCTGTTGTGCGAAGAGGGTTGCGAATTTCTTGGGGTGGTCGTGCGGGTGCATGGGGCCTTTTGAAAGGGTTTGAGTAGCGGCGGCAACGGTGAACGGCG
>NZ_JBJJLR010000020.1:0-85509 GCF_046230975.1 Pseudomonas sp. KCJK9058 | reverse complement strand
GAGCCGGATTTCATCCCCGAGCACCGAGTACCGATGACCGATGCCAGTGGGCAGGTTATCAAGAAACCAAAGAAGCCCAAGAAGCCGAAAGAAAACAGCGCCAAGCGCGGGCTGGGGCGCTGGATGGACAGCAGTGAAGCTGGCAGTGCGGAACCGGCGGTGAAGGCTGTACGCAAGGTGCCGAGCTTCAATGGTGGGCCGCGCAAGCGCAAGCCTTGAGGCTTTGGGGCCGCTTTGCGGCCCATTCGCGACGCAAGGCCGCTCCCACAAGGATCGCGCCAGCTTTCAGAAATTGAGCAAGATAGTTGCTCCCACATGGGCTGCGCAATCTGGATTGACGCAGTACTTGTGGAAGCCGCCCCGGCAAGCTGTCAGGAAGCCCGAACCCAATCCGCCGCTGCCCGCCCGGCGCGCAAGCCGCTGGCAAAGCACGCCGTGAGCAGATAACCCCCGGTCGGCGCCTCCCAGTCCAGCATCTCGCCGGCACAGAACACCCCCGGCACGGCCTTGACCATCAACCCCTCATCCAGCCCCTCGAAGCGGACCCCGCCGGCACTGCTGATCGCTTCATCCAGCGGCCGCGTGCGGACCAGGGTGATAGGCAATGCCTTGATGGCGCGGGCCAAAGCATCAACGTCGGCAAAGGTCGCCTGATCGGTCAGTTCGCGCAGCAGTGCGGCCTTGACCCCATCAATCCCCAGCTGGCTGTGCAGGTGCTTGGCCATGGAGCGTGAACCGCGTGGTTTGGCCAATGCCTGGGCAATCTTGTCCACAGGCTTGTCCGGCAGCAGGTCGAGCAACAACACCCCGCGGCCTTCACGGTGAATGGCCTCGCGTACCGGTGCCGACCAGGCGTACACCAGGCTGCCTTCCACACCTTGAGCGGTGAGGATGAACTCGCCCTTGCGCGGTGCGCTGCCCGGGACGCTGAGGGCGATGTTCTTCAGCGGTGCGCCCGCGAACTTGTCCTTGAGCAGCGCGCTCCAGCCCTCTACTTCAAAACCGCAGTTGCTCGGCTGCAAAGGCGAGATATCCACAGCCCGCTCTGCCAGCAGCGGTTGCCAGCTGCCGTCAGAACCCAGGCGCGCCCAGCTGGCGCCACCCAGCGCCAGCACCACGACCGAGGCTTTCACCTGACGTTCACCCTGTGGATAAGCAATTCGCAAGCTGCCATCGGTGTTCCAGCCCAACCAGCGATGGCGGGTGTGGATAACTACCCCGTTGTCGCGCAGGCGCTTGAGCCAGGCACGCAGCAACGGTGCGGCTTTCATGTCGGTGGGGAACACCCGGCCCGAGGTGCCGACGAAGGTTTCGATGCCCAAACCATGAATCCACTGGCGCAACGCGTCAGCATCGAAGTCGCGTAGCAGGGCCTCGATTTCGCCTTGGCGTTCGGCATAGCGTGCTACGAACGCCGGGTAGGGCTCGGAATGGGTGATGTTCATGCCGCCGACGCCCGCCAGCAGGAACTTGCGGCCCACTGAAGGCATGGCATCGAACACCTCGACCGCCAGGCCTGCATTGGCCAGTGCTTCGGCAGCCATCAGGCCGGCGGGGCCGCCACCGATGACGACAGCGGGGGGAGGGGATGCGGGGGTCAGATCGGGCATGGTGGGCAGCAGGCTGTGGAAAAGAGGCGCATTCTACCGCAGCGCTGCCCATGGAAGCACTGATCAAAAAACAGCCAGTGTTATGCAGGCCTTGCCAGTAAAGGGCTACAGCGCCTTTCGCGCAGGTTATCCACAAGCGGTTCCACAGTCATTGTGAACAACCTATGACACGTGCCGCGCTGTGGTGAAGGATGCCGTGGCGTCTGGCCAAGGCTGTGCGGTCCTTGCTGTAGCCTCCGCCGATCACGCCCATCACCGGGATATCGCGGCCCAGGCAGTGGCGCAACACGGCTTCGTCACGGGCGGCAACGCCTGCGTCGGTCAGCTGCAGGTAGCCCAGGGCATCGTCCTTGTGCACATCGACACCGGCGTCATACAGCACCAGGTCGGGTTGATAAAGCGGCAACAGGTAGTTGAGGGCGTCGTCCACCACCTTCAGGTAGGCAGTGTCGCCCATGCCTCGGAGCAGGGGGATGTCCCAGTCGCTTTGTGCCTTGCGGGCGGGGAAGTTCTGCTCGCAGTGCAGCGACACGGTGATGGCCTCGGGCGTGTCGTGCAGGATGCGCGCGGTGCCGTCACCCTGGTGCACGTCGCAGTCGAAGATCAGCACCCGGTGTACCCGGCCTGCTTCCAGCAGGTAGCGGCTGATGACCGCCAGGTCGTTGAAAATACAGAAGCCGGCGGGGTGGTCGTAATGGGCGTGGTGGGTGCCACCGGCGAGGTGGCAGGCGATGCCGTGCTGCAGTGCCATCTCGGCAGTCAGCAGTGAGCCGCCGACGGCGCGCACGGTACGCCGGGCCAGGGCCTCGCTCCAGGGCAGGCCGAGGCGGCGCTGGTCCTCGCGCGACAGCTCGCCGTTCATGTAGCGCTCAATGTAGCTGCGGTCGTGGGCCAGGGCGAGGATGTCGTTGGGGCAGATGTCCGGGCGCAGCAGGGCCTGGTCGGTGGTCAGCCCGCTGCCAACCAGGTGGTCGTGCAGCAGGCGGAACTTGTCCATCGGGAAGCGGTGTTCAGCGGGGAACTCCGGGCTGTAATCTTCGTGGTAGATCAACGGCAACGGCATGGATGGGGTCGCAATCAGGGCCAGTGCTGATCTTGCCATGACGGGTGACTGCAATGGGAGTACCTGTTTCTTGCGCCGGTACCGGCCCTTTGTGGGAGCGGCCTTGTGTCGCGATTGGGCTGCGCAGCAGCCCCAGCAATGTGTGCATCTGCGCTGAAATTTTGGGGCTGCTGCGCAGCCCAATCGCGACACAAGGCCGCTCCCACAGAGGCTATTTTCCTGTGCTGGCCAATACGCGTTGCCAGTCAGGTTCGTTCAGTCGCCCGAGGATGCGTGCCTTGCCATTGCCATCCACCGATACGAACAGGGCGCTGGCATAGTTGCTTTGACGTTCGCCGCCAGCAACGTGCTGCTGGCGGGCAAAGTGGTCGATGCAGCCGTTGTGAGTCACCAGCACCAGGTTGTGGCCCGCGCGTTTGTGTGCAAGCGCTTCGTTGGCGAACTGGCTGTCGCAGCTTTCGAGCCAGTCCTCGCTGGCCACCGCCTGACCCAGTATGAAGTGTGCGGTTTGCCGGGTGCGCAGTTTCGGGCTGCTGAGCAGGTCGGCTTTGTTCAGGCCCAGCTGGTGCAGCCCTTGGCCAACGCGGGCAGCGGCCTGGCTGCCGCTCAGGGTGATCCCCGTGGGGTCGTCCAGGCAGGGGCCGGGGGCGCTGTCGCAGCGTTCGGCGTGGCGGATCATCACGATCACCGCACCGTCGGCCCAGTCCTGCAGCAGGCCACTGTCAGTCAGTTGTTGCTCGTTGCCAAGGTCCACGATATGCGTCCTCGTCGCCAGCCAGGTGGTCAACGCCGCCACGACCATGCACAGGCCCAGGGCGGCTCCGACGGCTTTGCGAGTCAGGCGTCGCTTGCGCCGGGCATGAATGGCGGGGTGTCCCAGGGTGTTGCTCGATAGCATGCGTTGCTCCGTTGGCAGTGCCGCGGCTGGCGCGGTGGTGGATGGCGGGATCCTGCCAAGCGGCCTGTCGGGGGCCGGTGAAGGGCGTGTGAAAATTGCATTTGGCGGCTGCCGGCTGGGTGAAACCCGCGCCCGCGCCTACGCTGTAAACTGCAAGGCGGTAAACCGGAGCAGGCCCGATGACCCCCATCCTCGAACTGGAAAGCGCACGGCTGGTGTTGCGCCAATGGCATGACGATGACTTGCGCGAGTTCGCCGCACTGTGCGCCGACCCACAGGTGATGCGCTACTTTCCGGCGCCGCTGACGCGCGTTGAGGCGGCTGCGTTGATCGGCCGCGTGCGTGGGCATTTCAATGAGTACGGTTTTGGTTTGTGGGCCCTGGAGCGCAAGGACAGTGGTGCGTTCATTGGCATGACCGGGTTGCTCAATGTCAACTTCGATGCGCCTTTTGCCCCGGCGGTGGAGATCGGCTGGCGCCTGGCACGTCGCCACTGGGGCCTGGGCTTTGCCAGCGAGGCGGCGTGGACCTGCTTGCGTTGTGCCTTTGCCCAATTGCGCCTGGAGGAGGTCGTGTCGTTCACCAGCGAATGCAACCTGCCGTCGCAAAAGGTGATGCAAGCCATCGGCATGCAGCAGGACCTGCACGGCAGCTTCGAACACCCCCGCCTGCCCATCGGCCACCCGCTGCGCCCGCATGTGCTGTACCGGATCGATCGCGCGCACTGGGAGCGCACCCTGCGCGCCTGAATGCACTGCCATGCCCGGCGCGAATGACAAAAGCTGTATCATTTGCCTACTTGGAAGGCGCTTGCCCGTAACACGTTCAGCGCCTGTGAAATCGAGCGCCGCTCGGGCGGCGCATCGCGAGCTAGGCTCGCTCCTACGGAGAACCGCCGATGAGTCATGTGTTGGACGACCTGGTCGACCTGTTGAGCCTCGAATCCATCGAGGAGAACCTGTTCCGTGGACGTAGCCAGGACCTGGGCTTCCGCCAGCTTTACGGTGGCCAAGTGCTGGGCCAGTCGTTGTCGGCTGCCAGCCAGACAGTCGAGGACGCGCGCCATGTGCATTCGTTGCACGGCTACTTCCTGCGCCCGGGCGATGCCAGCCTTCCAGTGGTGTACTCGGTAGACCGCGTACGCGATGGCGGCAGCTTCAGTACAAGACGGGTGACGGCGATCCAGAAGGGCCAGACCATCTTCACCTGCAGCGCGTCGTTCCAGTACGACGAGGAAGGCTTCGAGCACCAGGCGCAGATGCCTGACGTGGTCGGCCCGGAAAACCTGCCTACCGAAGTCGAACTGGCCCGTGCCATGGCCGACCAGTTGCCCGAGCGCATTCGCGACAAGGTGCTGTGTGCCAAGCCGATCGAGATCCGCCCGGTCACCGAGCGCGACCCGTTCAACCCCAAGCCGGGCGACCCGGTGAAATACGCCTGGTTCCGCGCCGACGGCAACCTGCCGGACGTGCCTGCCCTGCACAAGTACATGCTGGCCTACGCCTCGGACTTCGGCCTGCTGACCACGGCGTTGCTGCCCCATGGCAAATCGGTGTGGCAGCGCGACATGCAGATCGCCAGCTTGGACCATTCGCTGTGGTTTCACGGCAACCTGCGCGCCGACGAGTGGCTCCTGTACGCCACCGATAGCCCCTGGGCCGGTAATTCCCGTGGCTTCTGCCGCGGCAGCATTTTCAACCAGGCCGGGCAACTGGTGGCATCGTCGAGCCAGGAAGGCCTGATTCGCCATCGCAAGGACTGGGCATGAGCCTGGGCGAGGTGCGCAACTGGGTGTTCGACATGGACGGCACCCTGACCGTGGCCGTGCACGACTTCGCCGCCATTCGGGTGGCGCTGGACATCCCGGCCGAACACGACATCCTCACCCACCTGGCGGCCTTGCCGGCAGAGGAAGCGGCGGCCAAGCATGCCTGGTTGCTGGAGCACGAAAGGTACCTGGCAACGGCCTCCACGGCGGCCACCGGGGCGGTGGAGCTGGTGCGCGAGTTGGCCGGGCGCGGGTGCCGGCTGGGTATTCTGACCCGCAATGCGCGTGAGCTGGCGCATGTAACGCTGGAGGCCATCGGCCTGGCGGACTGCTTCCCGGTGGAACACATTCTCGGGCGTGACGAGGCTGCGCCCAAGCCGAGCCCGGATGGGCTGCTGAAGATTGCCAGCGCCTGGGGCGTGACGCCGAGCGAACTGGTGATGGTGGGGGATTACCGCTTTGACCTGGACTGTGGGCGGGCGGCGGGGGCACGCACGGTGCTGGTGAACCTGCCGGACAACCCCTGGCCAGAGCTGGTGGATTGGCATGCGGCGGATTGTCGAGCGTTGAAGGTGATGCTGGGCTGATGCGTGTGTTGGCCATGCGGGCCTCTTCGCGGGCATGCCCGCTCCCACAGGTATTGCGCACGTCTCGGGGCCTGTGGTGCCCCTGTGGGGGCGGGCGTGCCCGCGAAAGGGCCGGATCTGTCTATGCTGAACCCCATTCTTTGCTCTGATACGGAGACCCACCCATGAGCAGCAAGGCCATCTACGTACAACCCGGCGGCGGCTACGACAAGGTCGAGGTCGGCACCTGCGAGGCCCAGGCCCCCCAGGCCGGCGAGATTACCGTGCGCCTGCACGCCAGTTCCCTCAACTACCACGATTTCGCCGTGGTCAGCGGCATGTGGGGCCCAAGCGAGCGACGCATCCCCATGGCCGATGGCGCCGGCGAGGTGCTTGCGGTGGGGGCTGGCGTCACTGAGTTCCAGGTCGGCGACAATGTGGTCAGCACCTTCTTCCCCGACTGGCTCGATGGCCAGGCCAAGGTCGAGGGCTTTGCCCGGGTGCCCGGCGACGGCATCGATGGCTACGCCCGTGAACAGGTGACTGCCCGCGCCACCGCCTTCACCCTGGCACCCCAGGGTTTCAGCCATGCCGAGGCTGCCACCCTGACCACCGCCGGCCTTACCGCCTGGCGCGCGCTGATGAGCGATGATCACCTCAAGCCCGGCGACACGGTGCTGGTGCAGGGTACCGGCGGTGTGTCGATTTTCGCCCTGCAGTTCGCCAAGCTGGCGGGCGCGACCGTGATCGCCACCTCGTCCAGCGATGCCAAGCTGGAGCGCCTGAAGGCCCTGGGTGCCGACCACCTGATCAACTACAAGAGCACCCCGGCCTGGGGTGAGAAGGTGCGCGAGCTGACTGGCAACCGCGGTGTCGATCATGTGATTGAAGTGGGCGGCCCGGCGACGCTGGAGCAGTCGATGATTGCTGCGCGCATTGGCGGGCATGTTTCGCTGATCGGCATCCTTACCGGGGTGGCCGGGCAGTTGCCGCTGGTGCAGGCGCTGGTGCGGCAGATTCGGCTGCAAGGGGTGCTGGTTGGCAGCCGAGCGCAGCAGCAGGCGATGGTGCGGGCGATCGACGCCAACGGCCTGCGGCCGGTGGTGGACAAGCATTTCGAGCTGGAACAGATCGTCGAGGCGTTCCGGTACCAGGAGAGCAACCGGCATTTCGGCAAGATCTGCCTGACCTGGTGAAGTGAGGGCAGGGTAGCTGGCTGTAACGGCCACCCTGCATGCCACTCTGTTCGTAACATCAAGCCCGAGGCCTTGCACTGCCTGACAGTCAGTCCGGCAATAGCCGGTCGCGGCTGTTGGACAGGTGCAGGCACACGGCCGCCCGTGCGGCATCCGGGTCTTGTCGGCGGATGGCATTGAGGATCGCCTCATGCTCCAGGTTGGCCAGGTACGCTTGCCGCGCCAGCTTGGCCCCCGCGCGCTCGGCCAGGGCCATGCGGTTGCGCGGTATCAGGCCGTTACCCAGTTGCAGCAGCATCTCGGTGAAATACAGATTGCCGGTGGCCTCGGCAATCAGCAGGTGAAAGCGCCGGTCGGCTTCGATGCAGCTGTCGCCGGCAGCGGCCAGGTCCTGATAGTCATCCAGCGCCTGGCGCATGCGCGCCAGTTGCCCCTCATCACGACGCAGTGCGGCCAGCGCGGCAGCCTGGCCCTCAAGGCCAATACGCAGCTCCAGCAGATCGCGCACATTCGCCGCGCTCTCCGCCGCCACGTGCAGCCCGGCCTGGGCCTGGCGCTCCATCACGAACGTACCGATCCCGTGGCGCGGCTCCACCAGTCCAGAGGCCTGCAGCTTCGACAAGGCTTCGCGAACCACCGTGCGGCTTACCCCGTGCTCGCGCACCAAGGTGTTTTCCGAAGGCAGTTTGTCGCCTGGTTTGAAGGTGCCCAGCAAAATCTGCTGGGTCAGGCTGGAAACCAGGTCATGGGCACGGCTATGGCCGCGTTTGCGCGCGTGTTCGGGTTCCATGTGTGATCCGCTTCTTGATTTGCTTGTACGACAAGTTAATCGATAGAAATATTTTTTGCCGATTTTTCGCGCATCCAATTCAGCATGTAGTTGAGCTGTTTTTGCACGTTAGGATCAAATTGGCATTATGACAGCTTGTATTTTGCTATTTTGCCGACGTTAATGATCTTGTCGTACAACCTCGCTGCGAATAAGCTCCTCCCCACTGCCATGTCAGACAACCCGACCCGCACAAAAACAATTAGTGGGAGATCCGCAAGTGAACGACACCCTCGCTCCGTCTGCCCGGCATGAAGGCGACGCGTTGGCCAGTGCCGTGGCCAAGGTCAAGCGCCACGTCCTGCCGCTGTTCGTCATCATGTTCATCGTCAACTACCTCGACCGCGTCAACATTGGCTTCGTCCGCCCGCACCTGGAAAGCGACCTGGGCATCAGCGCTGCGGCCTTTGGCTTTGGTGCCGGGCTGTTCTTCATCGGTTACGCGCTGTTCGAAGTCCCTTCGAACATGCTGTTGCAAAAGGTCGGTGCCCGGCTGTGGCTGACCCGTATCATGTTCACCTGGGGGCTGGTGGCCACGGCCATGGCCTTCGTGCAGAACGAAACCCAGTTCTACGTGTTGCGTTTTCTGCTCGGGGTGGCCGAAGCAGGCTTCTTTCCTGGCGTGATCTACTACTTCACCCGCTGGCTGCCGGCGGCAGAGCGCGGCAAGGCCATTGCCATCTTCCTCAGTGGCTCGGCGCTGGCTTCGTTGATTTCCGGGCCGCTGGCCGGGGCGTTGATGCAGATCCAGGGCCTGGGCCTGCATGGTTGGCAGTGGATGCTGTTCATTGAAGGCATGGCCTCGGTGGTGCTGTGCTTCTTCGTGTTCTTCTGGCTCGACTCCAAGCCGCAGGACGCCAAGTGGCTGAGCAAGGCCGAGCAGGACGCGCTGGTCGCCACCATCGACCGCGAGCAGCAAGCGCGTGAGGCCATCGGCACGGTCAGGCCGTCGGCCTGGAGCCTGCTCAAGGACCGCCAGATCGTGCTGTTCTGCCTGATCTACTTCTGTATCCAGCTGACCATCTATGCCGCCACCTTCTGGCTGCCCAGCATCATCAAGCGCATGGGCGACCTCAGTGACATGCAGGTCGGTTTCTTCAACTCGATCCCTTGGCTGATCTCGATCCTGGCCATGTACGCCTTCGCCGCCGGTTCCGCTCGCTGGAAGTTCCAGCAGGCCTGGGTGGCCGGCGCCCTGCTGGTCGCTGCCACGGGCATGTTCATGTCCACCACGGGTGGGCCGGTGTTTGCCTTCGTCGCCGTGTGCTTCGCCGCGATCGGCTTCAAGTCAGCGTCGTCACTGTTCTGGCCAATCCCCCAGGGCTATCTGGACGCCCGCATCGCTGCGGCGGTGATTGCCCTGATCAACTCGGTCGGCAACCTCGGCGGCTTCGTTGCCCCCACCACCTTCGGCTTGCTGGAGCAGCAGACTGGCTCGATCCAGGGCGGGCTGTACGGCCTGGCGGTGACCTCGGTGCTGGCGGCGATTGCCATCTTCTTCGTACGCACTCGCCCCAAGGGCGTCCCTTCCGATGACCTCAAGGCCCCTTCGGCCCTGGGCCAGACCCACTGATGACTGCGAGACAACAACCATGAATATGCAGACCAATCCCGCCGTACATGCCAGCACCCCGGTGGTCACCGACTTGCGCGTGATCCCCGTGGCCGGCCATGACAGCATGCTGCTCAACCTCAGTGGCGCCCATGGCCCGTACTTCACCCGCAACGTGGTGGTGCTGCGCGACAGCGCCGGCAATACCGGCCTGGGCGAAGTGCCCGGCGGCGAGAAGATTCGCCAGACCCTGGAGGACGCCCGCAGCCTGGTGGTCGGCCAGCCGATCGGCCATTACCAACGTGTGCTCAATGCCATGCGCCAGACCTTCGCCAACCGCGACTCGGCGGGCCGCGGCCTGCAGACCTTCGACCTGCGCATCACCGTGCATGCGGTGACGGCCATCGAGTCGGCGTTGCTCGACCTGCTCGGCCAGCACCTGAATGTGCCGATGGCAGCATTGCTGGGCGAGGGCCAGCAACGCGATGCGGTGAAGATGCTCGGCTACCTGTTCTACATCGGCGACCGCCAGCAGACCGACCTGGCCTACCGCAACGAAGCCGACAGCGATGACGACTGGTTCCGCCTGCGCCATGAAAAGGCCTTGACTCCGGAAGCAGTGGTGCGGCTGGCCGAGGCCGCCAAGGCGCGCTATGGCTTCAGCGACTTCAAGCTCAAGGGCGGCGTGCTGCGTGGTGAAGAAGAGATGGAGGCCGTGACAGCGCTGGCCGAACGCTTCCCCGAAGCGCGCATCACGCTCGACCCCAATGGCGCGTGGTCGCTGAAGGAGGCCATCGCCCTGTGCCGCGACAAGCACAATGTGCTGGCCTACGCCGAAGACCCCTGCGGCGCCGAGAACGGTTACTCGGGCCGCGAGGTGATGGCCGAGTTCCGCCGCGCCACCGGGCTGCCCACCGCGACCAACATGATCGCTACTGACTGGCGACAGATGGGCCATGCCATTCAGTTACAGTCGGTGGACATTCCGCTGGCCGACCCTCACTTCTGGACCTTGCAGGGTTCGGTACGGGTGGCGCAGATGTGCAACGACTGGGGGCTGACCTGGGGTTCTCATTCCAATAACCACTTCGATATTTCGCTGGCGATGTTCACCCAGGTGGCGGCTGCGGCGCCGGGTGAAATCACGGCGATCGACACCCACTGGATCTGGCAGGATGGCCAGCGCCTGACCCGTGAGCCGCTGCGCATTGTCGACGGGCATGTGCGAGTGCCGGCGCGGCCGGGTTTGGGCGTGGAACTGGATGAAGACCAGCTGGCCAAGGCCCATGAGTGCTACCGCAACATGGGGCTGGGTGCGCGGGATGACAGCGTGGCGATGCAGTTCCTGATTCCGGGTTGGAGCTTCGATAACAAAAGGCCTTGCCTGGTGCGTTGAGGCTGCGGGCCTCTTCGCGGGCAAGCCCGCTCCTACATCAACCGGTGGTGTCGCCCCGCACCGTCGTAGGAGCGGGTTCACCCGCGAATAGGCCGACCCTGCCGCCCAATACCCCAGTCATTCACCGCCGCACCCGCCACCGCATCCACCAATCGGCACCGTCGCCCCGTACCGTCGTAGGAGCGGGTTCACCCGCGAATAGGCCCGACCTGCCGGCCAATCCCCCCAGTCATTCACCGCCGCACCCGCCACCGCATTCATCAATCGGTGGCATCGCCAGGTTCCGTTGTAGGAGCGGGTTCACCCGCGAATAGGCCCGACCTGCCGGCCAACACCCCCAGTCATTCACCGCCGCACCCGCCACCGCATGCATCAATCGGCGATGTTGCCACGCACCATCGTAGGAGCGGGTTCACCCGCGAATAGGCCGGACCTGCCGCCCAATACCCCCAGTCATTCACCGCCGCACCCGCCACCGCATTCCTCAATCGGTACCATCGCCAGGTTCCGTCGTAGGAGCGGGTTCACCCGCGAAAGGGCCGGCACAGGCAACACACATTCAAATGAAAAACAAAAGCTCCATTTGGGCCTGTGGCGCGATCGGATATGCCATTCGCGACATCTGGCGTTGATGGAAATGCCCTGTCGTGATCGAACAGTTCCGTGGCGTTCTCGTGTAATTCCCCACAGCCATGCGGGGATTAAATGAACCCCGAACCGCACTGACACCTTGCTCTGTGACGCGTGCCAAATATCAACAACAGCGCGCGAACAACGTGTCGACTTATTGATTTCAAAGGAGATATTTTTCGCCTACGCCTGCCCGTCCTTCCTTGTGTCAGCAAAAAGAGAACAACATCAATGAACACCGTGGGATCTGATGGCAACCTTGCACAAGGTTTCAAGCCACGTCACGTAACGATGCTGTCCATCGCCGGCATCATCGGCGCCGGACTTTTCGTCGGCTCTGGCCATGCCATCGCGGCAGCCGGCCCAGCAACCATAATTTCCTATTTCGTGGCCGGGACCTTGGTGGTACTGGTCATGCGCATGCTCGGCGAAATGGCCGTGGCGCACCCCGACACCGGATCGTTTTCCACCTATGCCGACCAGGCCATTGGCCGCTGGGCCGGCTATACCATCGGCTGGTTGTACTGGTGGTTCTGGGTACTGGTGATTCCTATCGAAGCATTGGCCGCCGGGCATGTGCTGAACGCCTGGTTCCCGCAGGTGGACAGCTGGATCTTCGCCCTGGCTTCGGTGTTGCTGCTGGCCGGTACCAACCTGTTCAGCGTGGCCAAGTACGGCGAGTTCGAGTTCTGGTTCGCCATCCTCAAGGTCACCGCCATCCTGGGCTTCATCGGCCTGGGCTTCGCCGCGCTGATGGGCTGGCTGCCCAACCGCGAGGTCAGTGGCCTGAACACGTTGATTGCCGAATACGGCGGTTTTGCACCGAAGGGCTGGTCGGCGGTGGTCGGCGCGTTCATCACTGTAATGTTCAGCTTCATCGGCACCGAGGCAGTGACCATCGCCGCGTCCGAGTCCAGCGATCCGTCGCGCAACATCGCCAAGGCCACCCGCTCGGTGATCTGGCGTATCAGCACCTTCTACATCCTGTCGATCTTCGTGATCATTTCGGTGGTGCCGTGGAACGACCCGCAGCTGGCGGTGGTGGGTTCGTACCAGCGTGCGCTGGAAATCATGAACATCCCCAACGCCGCGTTCATGGTCGACCTGGTGGTGCTGGTAGCCGTTACCAGCTGCATGAACTCGTCCATCTACATCGCTTCGCGGATGATGTTTTCGCTGGCCAAGCGCGGTGACGCCCCGGCCTTCCTCAACAAGACCTCCAAGGTCGGTGTACCGCGTGCTGCGGTGTTCGGCAGCACCCTGATCGGTGCGGCCATCGCAGTCCTCAACTACTTCGCGCCGAAGGGTGTGTTCGAGTTCCTGCTGGCCAGCTCTGGCGCCATCGCCCTGTTGGTGTACATGGTTATCGCCATCTCGCAACTGCGCATGCGCCGCCGACTGGAGCGCGAGAACACCGAACTGAAGTTCCGCATGTGGCTGTTCCCGTACCTGACCTGGGCGGTGATCATTTTCATTGCCGGGGCGCTGGCGGTGATGATGTACACGCCTGAGCATCGGGCGGAAGTGAGCTCGACATTGGGCCTGGCGATCGTGATTTCCTTCCTGGGAATCGTGACGTCGAGGGGCCATGCGCAACCGGTGGGCGCGCGATCGATGGGGTGATTCAGTTCACCTGGCTGTAAGGCAAAGGGCACCCGAGGATGGGTGCCCTTTGTTTTTTTGGGCCAGACGAAGGTTCAGCAGCAAGACATGGGGCGGTTCTTCTGGTGTGCTCCAGCAGACTTTTCAAGTAAGGAAACTGGCATGACCACGTGTAAACTCATCCTGCCCGTGCTGGCCGCCGTGGAGAGTTGTGATGCCGCACTTACCCACCGTTCGGCTGTCGACAGAGGCGCGCGCCCGACCAATATTGCGCCTGGTGACTTTATGCAGTATGTGGTGAGCTTCACCGTTTCGTCACTCTCGTGCAGGGATGCTTTGCACGGATACAAGAGCGCTTTGCGCTAAGAGAAAGGAGCTTTTTATGCACGACGAAGGCAGTTCAACTATAGCGAATGGCGCAGCCGTCGAGTTGCCGCCTGGTGTGTTTCCACCGATGGCGGGCTACACCATCGGAGATCTTCTGGCGGTAGCCAATGCCCCTTTCGAGGCGTTGCTGAATAATCACGATACCGACCCTGGGCTGATTCGTGAAACGGTTACTGCGCTGGCCCAGCACTTGTACGCGGCATTCGAAAGAGAGGACGCCCAGTACCAGATTGCCACGTGGTATCAAAAGCCGTACGACCAGCCTGGGAAGCGCCAGCGCAGTATTGAGACCATCGCAGAGCAGTTCGGCGTCATCACGCTGAAGGCAACGGCTGAATCATTGAAGGGATCACCGTTGCTCGGCCTGGGCAAGGCGTTCTATATGAGCCTTGTCGATGCTGCCGGGCAGGCCATAAAGACGCATATTCTGAAGTTGAATCAGGGCTGATGATCTGCCGATGTTCACCCTCGTAGTGGCCGTCACTACCACGCCCGCCCCTGACCTCACCGTTGCGCTCGCTGCCCTGGTCGAAACCGATACGCTGCGACCACACCTGCCAGCGCACCATGCGTGATGAGGCGATGACGGGCGGTGTTATGCACCTGCATGCGTAGCTTGGGGGCGGCGGCGATGACCTGGCGTAAACGGGCAGGGATACCCAGGGCGTCCTTGACCGTTTTCAGAAACTTGCAGCCAGTGTCCTGAAGCTCATGGCGTGACGCCTTTCAGCGCATACAGGTTTGCGTGGCGTTACTGCGTGGCACTCGGCTGGGCAATTTTGCCTTGCCTCAGGCCGAGGCCCAGCAAGCAGCTGGGAGCGAGGTAAAGATCATGCGTTGAACCCGGTCGACAGTATCGGGTTTGGCATTGACCAGAATCTAGCGGCGCATTTTTTAGGGACGCGTCGAACCAGGGAGATGGCGAAATGGACAATAACTGGGGTACGGGTAGAGCGGGCGGCGGCCTGGATGGTGGATATACCGGGTCGCTCGATCATGCAATCTCCAACCTGCATGTCGGGCGCAGCCAGGGGCGCCAGCAAGGTCGTAAAGAGGGCTTCGACGAGGGGCGCTCTCAAGGCTATGCGCAAGGCTGGGACGCAGGGGTGGCATGTGCCAACCAGAAACTGGAGCCGCTCAGGGGGTACGTGAGGCAGTACTTCGAGGAGGCGGTGCAGCTTCGGGCTGTTGTGCAGCGCCAGAAAACCATCATCGGCCTGATGTACCAGCAATTGTCCCAGGTCGCCGGCGCGGCCAAGCGCGCTGAGGCTAAACCGACGGCTAGCGAGTCCGAAGCATTTGCAGCCCTGCAGAGCAGTAATGAGTTGCTCAAGGCAAGGCTCGAGGTGATGGACATGCATTATGCAGCTGCGCTCGAGCAGTCCAGGCTGAGGCAGCTGCAATACAAGCGCAGCCTGGTCTTCATGCGGGCGGTGCAGGGCTACTGGAAGAACTGGTTCGCGGCGATAACCCCGAAGCGCGGGACATCCGGCAACGCTTTGTGAAGCGTTACCAGGACCAGGTTGCAAGGGATTTGCGTGCAGGCGAAATACAGGTCGCCCCTGAACTGGATGAGGTGTTCGGCAAGCAGCTGCCGGAAACGCAGCGGTTCATCATGGACATGCTGCAGTCGGCTGCTCCCGAACAGGATGGTGACGAATCTGCCCCGGCGCCATGAATGACATGCGCGACACAAGGCCGCTACAGGGATTGCGCCAGATGTAATTGATCAGCCCTCAGGGGCCAGGGTGCTGGCTGTTCCGCTGGCGGGGCTGTCGGAGGCGGTTGGGGGACTCGTGGCGCCAGCAGCCAGGGCCTCGACAGGCATACAGGCCAAGGCCTCGCACACCTGGGCGGGGTATTGCTGCCTCTCGTAGCGCTGGGCGTTGCGGGACGACTTGGCGAAATGGCCAAGAACGCCATGCGCCCTGAGGTCAAGCGGGTCGATCGGGGTAAGCTCGCTTCGCAGCCCGTGTGCCGTCCATTCCCTGCAACGATTGTGTCAACGCAAGGCCATTCACCACGCAGTTTCGTATCGGGGTAGGCGGGTGGTTCGCGCAAGATGCCCAGTGTAAAAATAAATGAGGTGTTTTCTCATTCTCGTTCGGCATGTAGAGAAGGCCGGATTACAGGCCAGCCCGCCGACCCCCGACACGGAGCGAGAGAATGAGTTTTACCCCGGTTCCACAGCGCCACCCCTTGAGTCGTGCCCTGCATGCTGCACTGTTGGGCCTGGCAGTCAGCACCTACGCACTGCCGTCGCTTGCACAGCCTTTGAGCGCTGGTCACAACAGCCCACTCAAGCAATGGAGCATTCCCGCGGGCCCGCTGGCGCCGGCACTGGACCGCTTTGCGCGCGAGGCGGGCATCAGCCTTTCGTTCGATGCGCAGAACGTAGCCAACCGCAATACCAACGGGGTGCAGGGCGCGCTGGATACACGGTCGGCACTGTCGTCGCTGCTGCGCGGAACCGAGTTGCAGATTGAGCCGCAGGGCCCGAATGCGTATCTGGTAATACCGCAACCAAAGCCTGCCGGCCCGCTGGAACTGGGCGCGACCGAGGACTACCGCCTGGCACCTGTCATCATCAACGCCAAGGTCAAGGCCAGCGCCGACGATGACGCCAACTCGGTGGTTGCCAAGGAGCTGTGGGTTGGGGGCAAGGTGGCGACCAGCATCCTCAACACGCCCGCGTCCGTGTCGGTGGTGACCAACAAGGAAATGCAGCAGCGCAGCGTCAGCACCACCGAAGAGGCGCTGCAGTACACCCCCGGCGTGGTCAGCGACTACTACGGTTCGGACGACCGCAACGACTACTTCCTGATCCGCGGCTTCCAGGCCACCACCTACCGAGACGGCCTGACCCTCAGCTCGATGCGCGGTGTGCGCGAAGACCCTTACGCCTACGAGCGTATCGAAATTCTGCGGGGTGCCAACTCCACCCTTTTCGGCCCGGCAGACCCGGGTGGCTCGGTCAACTTCGTGACCAAGCAACCACGCTTCGAGAAGTTTGGCCAAGGCTACGTGACCTACGGCTCCTATGACCATGCCGAAACCGGGATTGATGTAGGCGATGCGCTGAACGACGAACAAACCCTGGCCGGCCGCTTCACGGCCAAGATGCAGAACAGCGACCGCGAGTACGACCATTCGCAGGACGACAACCGCTTTGTGATGGGCGGCCTGACCTGGGCGCCGACCGACTTCACCTCGGCCACGGTGGTGCTGGATTACCTGAAGACCAACAGCTCGCCGAACAGCGGTGGCTACCCGCTGGACAAGGAGTACGACCGCAGCGACTTCTACGGCGAGCCCGGCTACAACTTCCACGATGTCGAGCGCACCAGCCTGAGCGGCAATATTACCCATGACTTCGACAACGGCTTCACCCTGCGCAGCAACCTGCGCTACAGCGAGCTGACCGATGACTTCGGCTATGTCTACCTGAGCGACAACGCCTCGCGTGTTGGCACCACCATTCCACGCTACGTCTTCGGCACCGACAGCGATGCCGACCAGCTCAATGGCAACTTGATGCTGCAGTACGATGCGCAGTTCGAGCACATCGACAGCAGCACGCTGGTGGGCGTCGAGTACCTCGACTCGACGACCAAACAGAGCTCGGTCTACGGCCTGGCGCCCTCCATCGACATCGCCAACCCGGTATTCACCGGCGTGCCTGGCGGCATCACGCCCTATACCCGCAAAAAGAATGACGCCACCACCAAGGCGGTTTTCCTGCAGCAGAACCTGTCGTTCTTTGACCGCGTCATCGCGACCGCAGGCGTGCGTAATGACTCGATGGACCTGTCGAGCAAGGAATACATCGGTGGCGAGCAGACGGAAAAGGACAACTTCTCCGAAACCTCCTACCGCGCGGCACTGACCTATATCGTCAACGATGAAGTGTCGACCTACGTGAGCATGGTGGAGTCCGTCTCGCCCCCGCAAGTGGGCGTTACCCCGCAGACCGGCAAGCAATACGAAGTGGGCATCAAGTATTCGCCCATGGGCATGGACGCACTCTTCTCCGCCGCTGTTTATGACCTGACCCAGGAGAACGTCACCATTGCCGTGGTGTTGCCAAGCGGCATCATCGAGCAGCAGACGGTGGGCGAGTCACGCGTGCGTGGCCTTGACCTGGAAGCCAAGGCACAAGTCACGCAAGACATCAGCGTGATTGGTGCCTATTCCTACATGGAGTCCGAGGTGCTGCGCGGGTCGCTGTATGACGGCTCTTCCTTGAAGGGCAATGAGTTCACCACGGCGCCCAAACACACCGCATCGTTGTGGAGCTACTACGACATACCTGGCACTGACGTGAGCGTCGGCCTGGGCGCGCGGTATGTGGGGGCGTACTACATGGATGCTGCCAATACCAAGAAGAGCGATGGGACCACGTTGTTTGATGCGGCGCTGAACTACAAGATCGCCAAAGGGACCGACCTGGCGCTGAATGTGAGCAACCTGTTTGACGAGCAGCATGTGGTGGGGTCGGGGACGGCGAATTACTACAACCCGGGGCGGGAGGTGACGGCGAAGGTGAGTTATAGCTGGTAAGGCGGCCAGGGGATGGCACGGGTTGCGCCCCTGTTCGCGGGTAAACCCGTGCCCACAGGTGCGCAAGATCCTGAAGCTTGCAATGAACCCCCGTATCTTCAAAGAGACTGACTGTTGAGCCGGTGTTTTTAGACCTTCAAATCGGCGCCGCTAAAACCGTTGCGCTGATAAAAGCGCTCCAGCTCACGGGCTTCCGGTTCCCTGCCGGTGAATATCTTCAGGTACTCGGGGATGTAGCGCATGCGCTGGGCCAGGGGCTCCCGGGTTTTCATGCTGATGTAGCCGATTTGCGTCAGGTAGATGGAACGGGCGCGGGTAATCGCAGCATCGTGTTCAAAGCCGAAACGGTCGAACATCTGCCGCAATGCCTCGACGCGTTGCGCGTCTGCCTGGCCGATTTCCTGCGCCACTTCCGGCGACTGCAGCGCCCAACTGCGCATGGCGAACTCGAATTGCGAGTCGAACAATTCGCTGTTCAGCCAGCAGTCGAAGACGTTGAGAATCGCCTCGGTGATGGACTCGGCATAGGCCTGGGATTTGGTCACCAGGTTGAAGGTGTTCTTGTTTTTCCATTGCTCGATCAAGGCCACGAGCAAGGCATCGCGGTCTTCGAAAAACCAGTAGAAGCTGGTGCGCGACAAATTCAGTTTTTTGGCCAGCGGCATCACGCGCACGGCATCCACACCTGACTCGGTCAGGCTTTCATAGGCCGCATTAAGCCAGCCTTCCAGTGAGCCTCGGCCTGCTGCTTCCGCCTTTGAGGTGGTTCCTTTCATGGGCATTTCTTCCCTTTTCAATGTGCGCTTTGTGGCAACTGTACACCATCGTCAAGAGTATTGACACCTGTGTACACAGGGGCATATTGTCGGCGTGCCTGATGACCTGTTTGCGAGACCGATATGAAAAACGATCCGCTACTTCAGCCTTATCGCCTCAAGCATTTGACCCTGCGCAACCGCATCATCACCACTTCCCACGAACCGGCCTACCCGGAAGACGGGATGCCGAAAAAGCTCTACCGTGCCTACCACGTTGAACGTGCCAAAGCCGGCGTAGCCATGACCATGACCGCAGGCTCCGCCGCGATCTCCCGTGACAGCCCACCCGTGTTCAACAACATTCTGGCCTACAAGGACGAAGTGGTCGGCTGGATGAAAGACCTGACCGACGAGTGCCACGAACATGGTGCAGCGGTGATGATCCAGCTCACTCACCTGGGCCGGCGTACCCGCTGGGACAAAGGCGACTGGCTACCGGTGGTGTCGCCCTCCCACAATCAGGAACCCGCACACCGCGCCTTCCCCAAGCAGCTTGAACAGTGGGACATCGACCGCATCATTCGCGACTATGCCGATGCCGCCGAACGCATGAAGGCCGCCGGCCTGGATGGCATCGAGCTGCAAGCCTATGGCCACTTGATGGACCAGTTCTGGTCGCCACTGACCAACGAACTGGAAGGGCCGTACGGCGGCTCGCTGCAAAACCGCCTGCGCTTCACCTTCGATGTGCTCACGGCCATTCGCAAACGCGTGGGCCCGGAGTTTATTGTCGGTATTCGCTACACCGGGGACGAAGTGCTCGCCGGAGGCCTGCAAAAAGAGGAGGGCTTGCAGATCTCTCAACTGTTGAAAGACAGTGGCATGATCGACTTCCTCAATGTGATTCGCGGCAACATCGCCACCGACGCCGGGCTGACCGACATCATCCCGATCCAGGGCATGCGCAATGCCCCGCACCTGGACTTTGCCGGCGAAATCAAGACGCTGACCGGCTTCCCGACCTTCCATGCAGCAAAAATTCCCGACGTGGCCACGGCGCGTCATGCCATTGCCTCGGGGTTGGTGGACATGGTCGGCATGACCCGCGCGCACATGACCGACCCGCACATCGTGCGCAAGATCATTGAAGGCCGTGAAGACGATATCCGCCCTTGCGTAGGCGCCAACTATTGTCTGGACCGCATTTACAACGCAGGCGCGGCCTACTGCATCCACAACGCCGCGACCGGGCGTGAAACCACCATGCCTCATGAAATACCCAAGGCTGTGCAGAAGCGCAAAGTGGTGATTATCGGCGCCGGCCCTGGCGGCCTGGAGGCGGCACGTGTGGCAGGCGAGCGCGGCCATGAGGTGGTGGTGTACGAGCTGGCGGACAAACCCGGCGGGCAGATTCGCCTGACCGCACAGTCCGAGCGGCGCAAGGAAATGATCAGCATCATCGACTGGCGCATGGCGCAATGCGAGCGCCTTGGCGTGAGGTTCCACTTCAACACCTGGGCAGACACCGCGATTGTGCTCGATGAAAATGCCGACGTAGTGATCGTGGCGACCGGGGGCATGCCGCACACCGAAGTGCTGGAGCACGGCAATCAGTTTCTGGTTTCAAGCTGGGACATCATTTCCGGCGACGTGAAGCCTGGCCGCAATGTGCTGGTGTACGACGATGCGGGCGACCACGCCGGCCTGCAAGCCGCCGAATTCATCGCCCGCAGTGGCGCCAAGACTGAAATCATGACCCCCGACCGCTCGTTTGCGCCAGAAGTCATGGGCATGAACCTGGTGCCCTACATGCGCGCGTTACAGCACCTGGACACCACCTTTACCGTCACCTACCGGCTCAAGGCCGTGGAGAAACAAGGCGACCAATTGCTGGCCACGATCGGCACCGATTACAGCGACCTGACCAAAACGCGCCTGGTGGATCAGGTGGTGGTCAACCACGGCACCCGGCCGCTGGACGAGCTGTATTTCGACCTCAAACCCCTGGCCAGCAACGAAGGTGCCTTGGAGTACATGGACCTGATTGTCGGCAAACCGCAAACCGTTGTCAGCAACCCCGAAGGGCGCTTCCAGCTGTTCCGCATTGGTGATGCAGTGGCGTCGCGCAATACCCATGCGGCCATTTACGATGCCCTGCGGCTGGTCAAGGACCTCTAGCCGCCCTGCGTCGCCAACAACAATAAAGACAGCCGTCACCAGATTTAGAAACCTTTTAGTTACTGCCCCGAAAGTTGGTCTGACTCAGCGGAGGTTGTTGCATGCAAACGGGTTCTGATTCCATTGAGCTGCTCACGGCGTTAACCGAACGCGACCTGCGCTTTCGCAGCGATGCCAAGGTCACTGAACATGCCATCGCGCCGGTCGACACGGCGTTACTCGATGCGTATGCCGCCATCGATCGCAAAGCCTTGCGCCATTACCGCCTGGAGCGCATTCGCGAGCAACTGCGCGCCCAGGATTACGCCGGCATTCTGTTGGCCGATCCGATCAATATTCGCTATGCCACCGACACCAATAACCTTGGTTTGTGGGTGATGCACTCGCCCAGCCGCTATGTGTTCGTCGCCACCGACGGCCCGGTGGTGCTGTTCGAGTTCACCAGCAGCCGGCACAACAGCGAGCACGTTGAAACCATCGATGAAATTCGCCCGGCGATTCCCTGGCTGTATTTCCTCGCCGGCCCCCGCGTGCAGGAAAAAGCCGAGCGCTGGGCACAGGAGGTGGCGGACCTGATGGCCCGTCACGGTGGCGGCAATCGCCGCTTGGCGGTCGACCGCTGCGACCCTTGGGGCGCGCAGCGCCTGACACACCAAGGCATTGAGCTGTTCGATGCGCAGCCATTGATGGAGCAGGCACGCTTGATCAAATCGGCTGAAGAAGTGGCCAGCCACCGGGTGTCCATGGGCGTTTGCGACCTGGCCATTGCCCGGATGCGCACAAGCCTGGTGCCGGGGGTTACTGAAAACCAGCTGTGGAGCATCATGCACGGCACCAACGTCGCGCACGGCGGAGAGTGGGCCGAAAGCCGCCTGCTCAGCTCCGGGCCGCGCACCAATCCGTGGTTTCAGGACGCCACCGACAAGGTCATCAAGGCCGGTGAGATGGTCTGTTTCGACACCGACATGGTCGGGCCCGGCGGTTACCTTTCAGACATCTCGCGCAGCTTCATCTGCCCCGGCAAGGCGCCGACCATGGCCCAACGCGACTTGCTGGACATCGCCTCGCAGCAGATCAACCACAACGTCGAATTGCTGCGCCCGGGCCTGTCCTTTCGCGAGTTCGCCGAACGCTGCTGGCCGGTGCCCCAGCGCTTTGAGCACAACCGTTACATGATGATGCTGCACGGTGTCGGGCTGGTGGACGAGTACCCCAGCGTCGCCTACGCGGTGGATTTTGCCGAGTGGGGGTACGACGGCCTGTTCGAGGAAAACATGGTGGTGTCGGTGGAAAGTTACATCGGTGAACAAGGCGGTGGGGAAGGGGTGAAGCTCGAAGAGCAGGTGCTGATCAGCGCCAACGGGCCGATCAAACTCTCGCGCACACCCTTGGTCGACGGCGATCGATAGCTGGAGCAAAACCATGAGCAGCATGACTGTGATCGAAACCGCACCCACCTTGGCGCCGCGCCCGGTGGCCTGCGCCGAACCGTTCTTGCGCCTGGAAGGCATTCATAAACAGTTTGGCCCTTACCCCGTCTTGCACGACGTGTGTTTTGAAATGAACAAGGGCGAGGTTGTGGCCATTATCGGCCCCAGTGGGTCGGGCAAAAGTACCTTGCTGCGCTGCATCAACCAACTGGAGCCACCGACCAAGGGGCGGGTCAGCATGGATGGCGTGCACATCGAAGCTGGCAAGGCGTTGCCCCGTACAGAGCTGCTGAAGTTGCGCCGGCGCATTGGCATGGTGTTCCAGTCGTTCAACCTGTTCCCGCACCTGACGGTGCTGCGCAACGTCAGCCTGGCGCAAATCCGCACCTTGGGCCGCAGCGCCAAGGAAGCCGACGCCCGCTCCTTGCAACTGCTCGAACGCGTTGGGCTGGCTGACAAGGCCCAGCATTATCCGGCGCGCTGCTCTGGTGGCCAGCAGCAACGGATCGCCATCGCCCGCGCCCTGGCACTGGACCCTGAGCTGATGCTGTTCGATGAGCCGACCTCGGCGCTGGACCCCGAGCTGGGCCTGGAGGTGCTGGCGGTGATGAAAGAGCTGGCCGGCGAAGGTATGTCGATGATTGTCGTGACTCACGAGATGCACTTCGCCGAAACCGTGTCCGACCGGGTGGTGGTCATGGCTGACGGGCGCATCATCGAACACGGGCCGAGCCAGCGAGTGATGCGCGAGCCCGAGCATGAACGGGTGATTCAGTTCCTTCAGGCAGTGAGGAATCGCTGATGAAAGACATCCTGATGATGCTGTTGAACGGCATACCCTGGACTATTGCCGTTACCGTGCTCGCATTCTGTGTCGGCGTAGTGCTGGGGTTTCCCATCTGTGCCCTGCGCATGTCCAGGTTCAAGGTGCTGAGCATTCTGGCTGCCATGCTGGTGCTGACCCTGCGCTCAATCCCCCCGATTGTCTGGCTGTTCTTCATCTTCTTCGGCATCGGTGGCGGCTATATCAGCCTGTCGCCGTTTACCGCAGCGGTGCTTGGCCTGGGGTTGATCACGGCGGCGCATATGTCCGAGGTGTACCGCGGTGCGTTCGCGGCCATTCCCGCCGGCCAGTTCGAAGCCGCCTATGTGCTTAACCTGTCGGCGCCGCAACGGTTTTTCGATGTGGTGTTGCCGCAATTGGTGCGTATCGCCATTCCCACCTCAGCTACCTACGCCATTGGCCTGCTCAAGGATTCGGCCGTGGCCTCGACGATTGGCGTTGGTGAAATCAGCTTTCAGGCTTACCAGGTTTCACAGCAAACCTTTCAGGGCCTGAGCGTCTACAGCGCGGCGGCGGTGGTGTACCTGGTGCTCAGCGTACCAGTGGCCTTGTTCTCTCGTTGGCTGTCGGCCACGTTGAAACAGAGGATTGCCCGATGAGCGAACTGCTGACGATGTGGATGCAATGGTTGCCGGAGTTGTGGAAGGGCTTTGTGCTGTCGATGCAGGTCACGGCCGTGAGCCTGGGCCTGGGCGTTGTGCTGGGGCTGTTGCTGGCACTGGGCGTTTCGTCGCCGAGCCGCTGGTTGCGTTACCCCTCCCTGGTGGTGGTGGAACTGGGGCGTGGCGCACCGGCGTTGATCCTGCTGCAGTATTTCTACTTTGGCCTGCCCAGCGTCAACCTCACCCTGACCTCGTTCTGGGCTGCTGCGCTGGCCATGGCGTACTGCACGGCCGCCTACACCAGTGAAATCATTCGCGGTGGCATTGAGTCGGTGGCCGCAGGGCAAACCGAGGCCGCCGAAGTGATCGGCCTCAACCGGTTCGACGCGCTGCGCTTTGTGATCCTGCCTCAGGCCTTGCGGGTGGCGCTGCCATCGCTGCTGGGGTTCTCGATCATGATGTTCCAGGCCTCGTCGCTGTGTTTCACCATCGCCCTGCCAGAAATTGTCAGCCGGGCGTCCTCCATTGGCTCTTCCACGTTCGAGTACATGCCGGTGCTGATACTGGCCGGTTTGATGTATGCCGCTGTCTGCGCCCCGGCGACCCTGGGTGTGGCAGCGCTGGAAAAAAGACTGGCCCCCAGCCAGCCATAACAACAAATCCACTCGCGCCGATTTCGGCTGCTGCTCTCTTATTGCAAAGGTGACGTCATGACTCGCTCATTCAAGCGTTTTACCCGTTGGATGTTCTTGTGCTCGACCTTGGCCGGCGCCCCGTACGCCCTGGCCGAATGCACCCCCGCGAACCAGTTTGAAACCATCACCCCGGGTGTGCTGACCGTGGCGGCGTATGTCTTCCCGCCTTACTCGATACCGGGGCCGAACAACCAGTTGAGCGGCGTGGACGGCGAGATCATCAAGCGCATCGCCGAGCGCGAATGCCTGAAAGTCAAAACCATGGTGGTGGACACGGCAGCCGTCGTCCAGGCAGTGGTGGCAAAGCGCGCCGATGTCGGCATCGGTGATTGGTATCGCACGGCAGAGCGTAGCAAGGCGTTGGGCTTGTCGGCACCGTTGTACCTGGACGTAATGGGCATCATTTCGGATGAGGGTTACACGAAGATTTCCGAACTGGATGGCAAGCGTATCGGCACCGTGCAGGGCTACCTGTGGGTGGACGATTTGAAGAAAGCCTTTGGCGATAACCTGGTGCTCTACCCGAACCCCGTGGCCATGGCCCAGGACCTGGCGTCCAGGCGCATCCAGGTTGGCGCGGACAGCTTCGCGGTGGCCGTGTCTTCGCAGCAGAAGGGCGGCTACCCCGGCAAGAGCATCAAGGTGTCCGAGCCCGATCAACGGGTCAAGGCCACGCTTGAGCCCGGGCAGAGCGCCTTCCCGTACACAAAGGCCAATGCCGCCCTGGGCGAGGCACTGGGCAAGAACATCCAGGCCTTGCATGCCTCAGGCGAAATCGCAGAAATCCTCGCCTCGTTTGGCCTGGACCGCGAGGCTGCAAAAGTGGGTGAGCCGAGGATGATTCAGTAAAGATGACTAAATGAACGACCCAAATCCTGTGGGAGATTGCCCAGCCCTCCGGGCTGCGCTGTCGCGCAGAGAACAAGGCCCGTGAGCGCGCCGCATACCCTGTGGGAGCGGGCGTGCCCGCGAAGAATCCAACGCGGTGGTTGGCACCGGCTGTGCCGGTGTTCGCAGGCAAGCCCGCCCCTGCAGGTTTTCAGCCTGCGGCACACCTACTATCCGGGAACACTGAAACCATGGACGACGAAAACCCCGAAAAGCGCCTGTCCCTGACCGATGCCACCACCTTCGCCCGACAGCTCTGCCTGGCCCACGGCGCCAGCCACGCCGTGGCCTCGGCGCTTGCCGACGCCACGGTATCAGCCCAGGCCCATGGCCAACACGAACTCGGTTTCGGCCATTTGCCTGACTACCTCAGCGGTTTTGCCAGCGGCCGAATTGCCAAGGCGGCCGAGCCCATCGTGACCCAGGTCGCGCCGGCCATGATTCGCTGCGACGCGGCCCGAGGCATCGCGCAACTGGGGTTCGATCGCGCCTTCCCAGCGCTGTGCAGCAATGCGCATCAACTGGGTATCGCCCTGTTTGCGCAGTTCAACGCCTTCACCTGCGGCGAGTTGGGCTATTACACCCGTCGCTTGGCGCGCGAGGGGTTGGTTGCGTTGGCGTTCACCAATGGCTCACCGCTGCTCACCGTGGCCGGCCAGAGCCGGCCGCTGTACTCCACCAACCCCATCGCATTTGCCGCCGCCAGTGACACGGGGCGGTTACTGGCGATTGACCAAGCCAGCAGCGCCACTGCTTACGTAAATCTGCTGCGGGCCGCTGAAGCGGGAGAGGCGATACCGGCAGGCTGGGCGGTTGATGGGCAAGGCAATGAAACGCGCAGCGCGCGGGAGGCATTGCATGGGACGTTGCTGGCGTTTGGGGGCGGTCGTGGGGCTAATATTGCGTTGATGGTTGAGGTGCTTGCGGCGGGGGTGACGGGGGCCAATTGGTCGTTGGATGCAGCGGATTTCCGTGCTGGTAGCGAATCCCCTGGGGCTGGGATGCTGGTGGTTGGTATTGCTCCCAGGTTGCTGGATGAGTGCTTTGCTTTAAGGTTGGGCGAGCAGATGGCTCGGCTTGAGGCCTTGGGGGTTTACTTGCCGGGGAAGGGTAAAGAGCAAGCTTATGCTCGTGCGGTTCTTGAGGGGATTAGCTTGCCGGTATCGGCGTACGATGCGTTTAGGGGGCGGGTGGGGTAGGCATACCCTTTTCTACTGGCGACCAGGCTAGAAAACGCTGAAGGGCAGCAGTTGCGTTGGGAGTGGCTAGCAGGTTGGCGTGTTCGGACTGCAGGTGCCGGGGTAATTTGAAACCAGTCGGTATCTACCTGTTTTGGCTAGTAAATATTTTTTTGATCAACTTGCTTGGAATACCAGTTGGAACGCTGCGTGGCCTGGATTCCGATGGACGGTGCTTTTTGAGAATCGCGCCCAAAAACGAATCGTGGCCGAATCTATAAAGCAGATGGTCGTACTGTTGATCGTTGCCCCTGCGCTCGCCGGTACAGGGGCTCCTAGCAAACGATACCGTCAATGATTGCTGTGTTGGCTAAGCCGACTCTCGAAGTATTGCGCCGTCTCTTTGTCAGTGCAGTACAGGTAGCAACCCTTCATCCCCCTTGTCATCAGGGTTCGGTACGTATTTTTGATGATCAGGTCTGTTTCACTTTTCGCGAGGGCAGGTTGCTCTTTCATCATTTTTTTCCAGCCGCGAATCGATTTATCGTGCTTGTCGCGCTCATCCGGGGATGTCACTACCTGACCGTCACGTACGACCAGATCTGGTCCGATAATCACCCCGATGTAGTCGACTTCCAAACCTTGGCAGGTATGAATGCAGCCAACCTGCTCGATGGAGTTTTCAGCGATGATCCATAGGCTGCCATCCTGATCCAGGTTCCATTGGCGTTTGTAGTCACCAATCACGATATCAGCAGCGGTGGGGTCTTTCTTGCTCAACCAAGGCCAGCAATAGCCCGCGACCACACGAGCTTTGTTCCCGTGGTTTTTCTCGTTGATTGCGTCATGCATCGCCTGAGGTGAGTCGAACACCTTAAACTCGTACTCTTGGGTCTCAAGCGTCGGATTTGCCGTCGAGCGAATGCCTAGCGTGTCATCCAGCCATGCCAGGTAACCGTCAGAACCACTGCAGCGAAACTGCGAAGACAGCACGTGTTCTTCAACCACCGCACCCTTGGCTTTCGCAAAGGCGCGAATCGCCTGCTTGCTGCCGATATCGCTCAAGGTTACACGCTGGTCCTCATCAATGAAGAAAATGGAGCATTTCGCTGAGTCAATCAGCTCCTTGATCTGGTTCTCCCCAAGGTTTCCATAAAGCCCGCTTTTCTCATTCAGCCGGTGAGCCTCGTCCACGATAAGCGCATCGAATGTGTTGGGCTCAGTGTCGATGAATGCCCCTGAGCCTGAAAAGAAATTCGAGAAATGGCTACGCTTGATGGTGCCAACCAGTTTGCTTTCGTAGACCTTGCGAGGGGCAGCATTCTTGGAGACGTATTTGCTCATCAGCTTCAATTCGGTGAGCTTCACCAGCAGATTGATAGCCAGAACAGTTTTTCCGGTGCCCGGTCCACCTTCGATGATCATCACCTTGGGTGCTTGGTCCGAGGCCTCGATTGCCGCCGCCAGCGCCGACTCAAAAATTGCTTTCTGATCGTCAATCAATACGAACTCGGGCTTGCCTTTCATCAACCCCCCAAGGGCTTCGGCTAGCGCCTTGGAGGGGCGAATTTTTCCTTCGGACAGCTCGTAAAGAACCTCTTTGTTGTCGCCATGACTTATATGCTTTTTCAGAAAAGCTCTGAGTTTACTGAGCTCTGCCGGGCCTTTCAGAAACAGCGGAGCCTTGCTGATGTGGGGCTCATAGTGGGCTGAATCTATGACCCCGTCGCTGACGTAGTTATGGAGGTAGGCGCACGGACGGATTTCGATGCTTTTGTCGTACACCGCCTCGTTGAAGCCTTCCAACAGCGCTGCATAGGACCATACCTGATA
Organism: Pseudomonas sp. KCJK9058; assembly: GCF_046230975.1. Lineage (NCBI taxonomy): Bacteria > Pseudomonadati > Pseudomonadota > Gammaproteobacteria > Pseudomonadales > Pseudomonadaceae > Pseudomonas > Pseudomonas sp. KCJK9058. Next base: position 57,046 of record NZ_JBJJLR010000020.1, on the reverse strand, counting down.
GGACGGGTGAATGGTCTCAATGAGGCCGCCACCCAACGCTGTTTTGACGATGGCGTCTTTGGTCGTGGCGTTGGCCTTGCTCCATTGCTTCAGCTCGATAAGTACGGCCTTTTTTGCCTGTTTTTCGTCGCGACCGGTGAGTAGAAAGTCGATTCGCTTCGACGACTGCGGAATGTGCAATTCGATGGCCAGGCCCGCATCGCTCGGCAGGCCCTCATCTCTAAGGACCTTGGCCATGTACGTTAGGGACCCTTGCCACGACCTGATTTCCGAGGAGGCAACGTTCTTGCCTGTAGCTTCCTTGTAATGCCTGAGGATCACCTCCTCAATGTCATCGTTATCGTTGTCTTTAAGAAATTGCTGTTTGGTCGCAGCGTAAACGATCACGGGTTGTCCTTAGGTGCGTGTTGGTCAGAGTCGGTCGTACTTTTTGCTGGTGCTTCTGGCTTTATCTACGGGGTACTTCTGGCCATTCGAGGCGAGTTTCCGTGTCACCGCCTCGTTGAGGTCGATGCCGAGCACGCTGCTCAGGCGAACCAGGTACATCAGTACGTCCGCCAATTCGTCTTTTACGGCGAGGCCGATTTCGGGATCTTTAGCTACGGAGAGCGAATCGGCATCGCTCATCCATTGGAAAATCTCGCACAGTTCTCCTACCTCACCAGTGAGCGCCAGGATGAGATTCTTTGGGGAGTGGAACTGGTGCCAGTCGCGATCATCTGCGAAACGCTTAAGGGATGCGGCAAGCTTCACTACGTCAACCAGTGGTGCGGATGAGGTGTCTGAGTCACTCACGGAGCTGTCTCTTGAGTATCGGGGCGGGCAAAAAAATGCGTAGGAAATCTGGCCTAAGATTGTAAGGGTTTTCGCTGCTTGCGCAGCTTTTTTTGTCTTTCTCACACGCTCTCTGCTGGCCGCATTGCTCGTCAGTGTTCGCGAGGTACTTTGATCGTGGCTAAATAGGCCGCGACGACCTCACGCCCGCCGACTAGCGGACTTGTCTCGCTCTGTTTGTTGGTTTTCAGGCTGGACCGATTCTGGTTGCAGGTGATGGCAATTGGCACCAGACGAACGGATTATTGCCGGGGGCTGGACACTTCCTCCCCGAACTAGTCGGCGGCAACAGTCCCGAGCGCGCGTCCGGCGCCAGACGAACGGTTTCTTGCTGTGAGGGCATGGGATTCGCGGGGCTGGAATTTGGTGGGTTTTCGAGCGTACCCCATAGAGTAGCTATATATTATTTGGTTATTTGTGGAGTTCGCTGGAATCGAACTGGGGTGCGTCGGGACGCTCAGAGCTGGAAGGTTAATTTTGCACTGCATTCTATTCATGCCCTTGCACCTCTTGATTGCCTCAGCTGATTTATGAGAAGAGGGAATTTGAGGTGCTGCGGTCAGGTTTTAATGTCAATCTATAAAAAGTTTATTTGATGTCTATGTACTTCCTTATTTCAAATTGTGTAAGGTCATCTTGAGAGATTAGATAATTGTAAAAGTCGGCGTTATATTTTATTTCGCCCAGCTCAGTTATTGAGATGTTGTCTGTCTGCTTGTCACGTTCCAGCTTATTGACTAAGGCTCCGCTTATTCCCATTTTGACAAATTTAGTGTTTGTTTTTTTGGTGGTTCCGTAGATGTGTAGGTTGTACTCATTTTCAGTTAGAAGACGCAAGTCATAGAGAGCCTTTACATATTCATTCAGTTGATAGGAAACAAAGTCGCTTTCTATCTTTATTTTTACAAGTGCTAAGTTTACCAGTTCTTTATCTGTTTTTTTTGAAAGATCAACATATACGTTGTTTCCGTAAGTTCCATCGTCCCTAGTCTTGGCTATTTCACCGTAAGACGTACCAATAAAAAACTCTTTTCCGCTTTCGTTAGATTTTATGCTGTGGAAAAATTTGACTGTTTCTGCTAGGTGATCTTTAAGATTTAAGCGATGTAGATTTCTTATGAATAGCTTGTAGAAATCGCGAGCTTTTGGGTGCTGAAGACGAAGGAATGCTGCATCTGAAACCTGACTTTCAAGAGACTTGATGAAGTACAAGTAAACTTTATCAATTACGTCGGCGATAGCCCACTCTTCGCTAGAAGGGATCGTGTAGAGTCGCTGTTCAAGTAATTGGAAAACTGATTCTGAATTATGGTAAACAGTAGAAATCCCTGATTCCATAAGTGTATGCTTTACTTTGCTATCCTCAATTCCGTCGTGATTTATCAGAAAGTCTTCTTTATTTTTCAAGTATTCAAATTGACTGATCTTGCGCTCTAGGTGATTTATATCCTCTTGGTCTGAGTTTTCTCGTGCCGCATCTAATGTCTTATGGATTTTGTCTAGATCAAAGCTTAGTAGTAGAGGGTTTTCCACTTTATCCTTGAATGCGCCGTTTTTCAGAAGTCTTATTTTGTTCTCCATTTTTCCACCCTTCCTGTTAAACTGGTCTGAGTTAACAAAGTGTATGGGCGGTAAGAGTCTCTCAAGCGATCGTCTGCTGTCGTCGAATACATCGTTAAGTCTGTTGACTCTGCCGATTAAATTGGTTAGTGACTTCGCATCAAGATCGTAAGTGTTCAAGATGTAAAGGTTGTCAATAGGTAAGTTGACACCCTCAAGAATTACCGAATTTGCAACCATGTATTCTAAATCTTTGATTTTGGAAAATTTGTGCTCCAAGTACTCCTTTATAAGGTCTGGCAGTTTCCCATGTAAATAAATCAATCCCTTTTTTATGTGGTCTACGCAATAAAAATCACTGTGAACGTTGTTTGAAATGATTTCAGATAATTCATTCAGTGTGGCCGAGTTTTTATACTTAAGGCCCTTGTTTAGCAAAATAGAAAGTTCTTCAACCCTCTTGGGGGCCCTAAGATACAAGAAATTCTTGTCCTTTCCCTTACCTATGATGTACTTAACAATGTCCTCCTCAAAGCCAGATTTATAGAATTCATCTAAGAATCTGTTGTATGTATATTGATCCCCATTTGTCCTGAGCTCATATATTTCTGGCTCTTTAATATTGCTTGATATGCGGCGCTCAAAAAAACTTTGGTCTTCATGTATTTTGAGATTGTCTGTGTCAGAGATTAATGGGGATAGATAATAGTTCTTTGAGTTTGGATTCCTTAGGCGATTTCTACGTATCAGCCTAGTCAAAAGTATACTGCGTCCATCCATTTCGAATAGGTTGTGGGCTTCATCAATTACTAGCAGTTCGAAAGAGATGTCGCTATTTTTTAAAAGCCGAAGCGCTCTCTCTTGGGTAAAGATCGCGATAAACTCCCCTTCACCGCCGTACATTTCATCATGAAATATAACGTGACGTTGCGGAAAGTTTTCTTTGATTAATTTGTATGTTTGAATGAGTAGCGACTTGGTCGGTACGATGACTGCAACAGTCTTGGGGTTCCTTGATTTTATGATTTCTGTGATTAATGTGCTTTTTCCAAACGAGGTGGGCGCTATATAGCAGTTTTCTTTGCTGTCACTACTAATTATTTGTTCTCGATATTTTTTTTGCTCATAGGTTTCAGTGATGTCATTTCTAATGAATTTGTCTAACTGGTATTCTAAAGTGAAATTTGTACTCGTTGAATTGTCGGTTAACTTGTTTTTTGATATGTACTTTGCTACTGGGTAGATGCCAAAGTTTGAGCTTGCGTCTAATAGTGGTTGGTAATAATCATTGTTTATGGCACATTTCAAAGTTATGTAATACGCTATTTCGAAATAGGTAGATCTTCGTTTGTCACCGTTGTATTCGTCGAAAAATACAATTGCACAGCTTAAGATGAACTCCAGCTCTCTATCGTCTAGCTCGATGTTGAGTGAGGTTTTTCTCATGACCTCCGAGAAGAGTTCATTGGCCTTTAGCCAAGTTAGGCTGATGGGCATATTACTTCTCCAGATACTGTATAAAGCTACTAAGGCTCGACTTTGTTAAGCACATGGCTTTTGTGGTCTTTCCGTCGAATTTCAACACAAAGCTATTGTCGCTTAGGATTTCATGGCTTATCTTTGCTTCCCATGAGTTATTTAGGAATATCGTTGAGCATGTTATTATGTTGAACTCATTTATTTTGTTAAATGTGCCCTTGTCAAACATGTCTTGAAGGGCTTTTATTTTCTTTCTTATGGATTTTTCTGTCCCTACGTCTGCATGGGATGCGTGATTGTAGGCGTTTTTCCATGGGTTGTTTTTGCCTTTATCACTTTTCCCAGAAACATATTTTGCCAAGTCAGAATATGCATGCTTCAACTTATCCTTATGGCTTATTTGTTTGGTGTTGATAGAGCCGGATTTACTTTCAAGCAGGTAGGTTTCGGAGTCCTTAGAGAAAAATCCATCAAAACCTTTTTTTATTGAACCCTCTTCTAGATTGAAAAATAGGAACTCTTGCTTGTATCCAACGGTTCTCAAATATAGGTGCGCGAAAAGTTCGGCAGTGGCTCCCATGCGAGTATTTTCGTCTTTATCCGCAAGGAACTGCTTTAACCTTATTTTTACTAGTTCTAGTTCGCTGTCAGAGCTTCCCTCACATATTGATACCAGGAATTCATCTAGGTATTTTGTGATTTTGGCATCTAGCAACTTTATGTCAATGACATGAAGTTCGTGCTGTGGCGATATTGGCTTTATTTCGACTGGAAGCATTTCAATAGCCCAGAATTTTTAGCTAAGTTAGATAGTGGGCACGACAAGTCTTAGGTCATTTCGCAGAACCTCGCCTGTGTAGTACTTCCAGATATATCTTAAGCGAGATAAAGCGGGGGGCTGTAGCTCCGTTAGCCGATCTTTCAGATTACCGGGTTTAGCGAGAGTCGATCCTGAGACGATAGGTTTAGCGTCTTTAGCCGGACGAGAAAATGCACAAACGGAAAAATCAAGTATAGGTAGCCCTATAAGTGGGTCACGATCGAGGGGGAGATCCATTTCTTCACCTTCTCAAAAATTCTTAACCACCTGCATAGTACCAAAAAACAGGCAGGTGGCACTATGGCATTGCGATGCGTTAGGTGCATTATCTTGCAATGACCGAAGAAAATTTTTGAAATTAGGTGGTTAAGGATTGATGGTTTATAGAGGGTGTTTCATATGTAGTTAAAAGTTGTAGCTTTTATTTTTAATGGTAGTGCAGTGTTGGCAGATATAATTTTATCGGGCTAAATATGCTTGGGGGTCAGACTCAGATGAATCTCTTGTGGCATTAAATTTGGTAAAAAACCTCAAAGCACATTGTTGCAGAAAAAAAAGCCCGACACTAAGGTCGGGCTTTTTTTTGGGGGGGCGATTTAGGATCATTTCGATGTGAATGCTGAGTGATCAATCGACTTTTTTCTTAGCTTGCCTCGCTCTTTGCCTATCATGTACTAGGCGCGCCGCGTAGCCTGCGTACTTACGTGTAACTAAGTTTTTACGTGCCTGGAATAATCCGCGGAAATGTTTTTCGAAGTCACGCTCAAATGTCTTAGGGCTTACGACCAAATCATGCGTCGCATCAGCGAGATATCCAATAAGCGAATATTTGATACGAAGTGATAAGGCATTTTCGTTGTTTATCAGCTTATATTTCTCCTGCTCGACAGCCGTGTTGTCGCTGTTGAGCGGGTAGAACCACTGACCGTGTGCTAACTTGTTTCGTATCTCAATGATGATACGTAGCTCTTTCTCAAGGACATCGTGCAGCGCATGTCGTCTAGCCGCGTGGGCAACACCAATATTGTCAGCGTTAAGTTCAGCTTTAGGCTTATTATGGTGTTTGCGAAATGCTAGATCGATTGTATTTGTCCATCGATCAAGCTGAGTCGAGAAAGACTCAATGCGTTGTCGCTCAGAATCTGTGAAGCCAAACTCTTCATTTAAGAGTTTGTTTAGCCTAGTTTCAGCCCACGACCCAATTAAAAATGCATGGAGACGATTGAGCGTCCTTAGACTTCGCTGAGGATCACTGGAGGCGATAGCTGCTGTTGTTAAGCGAGCTACCTGTGAAATCGCTATTTCAAGTTCTTTGAGGTTAGCGACATGGTATTTGTAGATTTTTGAAGGGTTTCTAGTCATAAATTAGATATCCACCGCCAAAGATCACTCTCAGAATGATCTTTGGCGGTGAGGAATCGAACCTCACAATACTCTTCCGAGGAAGCGTGTTACCTTTACACCATCGCCCGCCCAGAATGATAATGATCTTTCAAGGCTTGTCAAACATTTTCAAATGTCATGGTGTAGTCCGTGAACAGAGTGTATTCATTTGGTTGGCTAGCTTAGAGGTTATCACTCAAATGAGTGCAGTTTTCGTGCATGCTGGGGCCTTGAAAATCGCGTGACCAATCAATCCATCATGCGGCGTGCATCGACTCTCGAGCGGACGCCGCCCTCAGCAACTGAAAACCCATGACTTCTTTAACCTACGAACGAGTAGCCTCGCAGTCAGCACGTAGTAATATCGAGTTTCCAGACTGTAATTGCTCAGGTTATGCTCAAGAAACCAAGCCAAGTGTTTTCTCCTCCAAGTCCAAGGCGTCTCTCGCTTCCATCGCTCGGCGATGGTGGATCGGATAATACTCGCTTGCCGCAGATGGCGTTGCCGCGTCGCAAGTGACCCGGTCAGCACGCCAGCCAAGAACAGCTCCATATCGAATGGCTTACTCATGACTGCCTTCCGATGTACGCGGCGATCACATCGATTCGACCATGCCCCAGTTCATAGCTGATTTGCCTTCGGGCTTGACGATCAAGTTGCCGATCTATTTGGTAACATTGGCCCCCGTTGATAGGCGCAGGGTGTTGGGTGATTTGCTCATAGCGTTCACATGCGTACGCCGCTCGTAACTCATGGAAGCCCTTGAGGTTGTGTGCATGCAGGATGTCCCGCGCCGGGCGGATGCTTTCTTGCAGAAGAATCAGGTAGCTTTCGTGTGAGGCAATCAGGTTGCGGCTACTTACAGGCGACACTTGCCGTGCAAACCCAAGTGCGTCTTGAACATGGTGGTCCACGGCAATCCATCGTGGCGCTGAGGCGCCAGCTCGGCCGCCTTTGGTACCATCCTGGATGTTAATCCTGCCCAGGTCGTTAGCCTCACGGCTTAGGCGTTGCAGGTCAGCCAAGATGGCCTCACGCAAGCGCATGCCGGTGGCTCTTGCCAACAGGACTATTGCGGCGGCCCGTAGCTGATGCTGGCTGCAAAGCACATCGACAATCTGCTTAACCTGTTTGCGGTCTTGACCCTGCGGCGCTGAGTCTCGAACTCCGCTGCGCTGCATACCCAACGCCTTGCTCGGGCTGGGCAATTTCACGTACTGATCACCGCGAAGCGCCGCCATGGTCCTGTTAACGCTGGATAGCCGGTTCTGTGCGGTGCTGATAGCCAGTTCACCACGCCCAATAACGTCGCGCAGATAAGCTGCATAGTCGGCCAACACCCTTCGATCAATCTGCCGCGCATCATTGATACCGGGCCCCTGTTCGGAGCGGCACCACCTCACGAATGCCAGCCACCGATCACTGTGCGCCTTGACCGTGCCGTAGTGGCCACCGCCGAACATGTCTTTCAGCGCTTGCGGCCCTGCATAGCTCAATTGCCTGCCGTAGCCAAAATTACGGCCATCGCGTCTACCCACCAATGCCATGTCGATCACCTCATCGTCCGCTCTCCGATCCTCGCCCCACGTCATCCCGCCAAGAATGTTGAGTGTTATCAGGGATCAAGGCCCCTGCGACCTGTGGGGAATGTCCTCTACGCGGGACTGGCGGCTCCTTACGACCGGGAGCAAGGGCATCTCATGATCTGGCCTCCTGAGCACCGTTACCGGTGGGCGGGTAGAGGCTGCATTGGCTGACGAGACCAGTGCCGCGAGATCCTGAGTCGGGTGAACACAGCGATGCGATGACCGGGGCATGCCTGACTGTCAGTCAGGTGCAGTCCATTCCTAGGTCTGCGGCACCATCATCTACAGCGCTGTTGCTGCTGACTTCGGCGTTTGTCACGCCGATTGTCACGAGTGGAGTTGCCGCAAAGCCAAGTGCGATGAGGGCTGCAGCAGTGTTAGAAGCGCCCGTCTCTTTCCAGGAGAAAGAGACGGGCGCAGGTTGGCGCAAGATTCGGCCAAGCGGATAGGTTGCTGCAGGGCAGCGAAGTAGGAGGTGTTGTCTGGCGCACGAGGGCCATGATCTGAAGTTGGCATCCATCACCGGGGAGGTGACCGGGCGAGCTGCCGGATGCGAATCGCCATTTGGGGGGGGAGAACCACCGCGAGAACGGCGTGACCTTCAAGGTTCGGATCACCTGGGTTGCTGTCATCGACAGCGCTTGCACGGCCAGTTCTACGCCTGTAGATAAACCCGGTCAAGGACCGAAATTCAGTGCTCTTGAGGATGTGAAAAGCGGTTATCCATCGGTGGAAATCCGTGGTAAATCCTGGACAACGTCGTGGCTTTTAGCTCTTCAAAGTGAGGTCCATCCAAACAGGGCGGCTTTGCAGCCCTGTTTGGATGGACCCGCGCTGACAAGCGGATAAAGGAGGCTGCTTGCCCTGAATCTTGAGCACTCTGTTGCTGTCGTCGCCGTTATTGCGCCTGTACAGCGCTAGCGAATCGGCACTACGTTCTTGTCTCTGACTTGGCCGTATGCTGAGGCGAGCAGGCTGCCGGTGGCGGCTTTCTGGATGTACTCACTCCACCAGGCCATCATCGGACGACGGCGCTCTATGTAGTCGGCTCGGTTGTAGGCGCTACGCACCTCATCCTTATCGACGTGCGCCAGTGCGACCTCAATGAGTTCCGGGTCCCACCCATGCTCATTCAAAATGGTGCTGGCCATCGAGCGCATGCCGTGGCTGACTAACCGATCCTGGAACCCCATGCGTTTCAACGCCATGTTGGCAGTTTGGCTATTGGCGTGGGTGCGCGGATTTCTGTCTGCCGGGAAGACGTATTCGCGATGGCCGCTGTGAGTCTTCAGTGACTCCAGCAACGCGACAGCGTGATCACTCAAAGGAATGCTGTGTGGGCGGCGCTTCTTCATCCGCTCCGCAGGGATAGTCCAAACGCGCCTTTCAAAGTCGATGTCTGCCCAGCGAGTAGTCGCCGCCTCGGCGGGGCGAGTCATCGTGTGCAATTGCCATTCGATCAGGCAGCGGGTCGTGCGTTTGATGCTGGCGTTCGCGATCTCCATCATGAGCTCGGGAAGCTCTTCGGGCGGAAGCGCAGCCATGTTCTCTTTTTTGGGTTTCTTGAATACTGCTCTGATGCCGGTGAGCGGGTTGGCGAAGATCAGGCCGGAATTTACGCCGTAGGTCATGATCTCGTTTAGTCGCTGGCTAAGGCGCTTCACCGTCTCCAAGCTGCCTTTCGCTTCGATTGGACGAAGCAATCCGATCACCATCGGCGCGGTGATTTTCGTCAGTGGTGTCGTCTTCAAATTGGGGAACACGTGCAGTGTGAGCGACCGCCAGATGTCCTCGGCGTAGGCCGGGGTGACCGAGTCTTTCTTGAGCTCGAACCAGGCGGTGGCCACGTTCTCGAAGGTGTGTTCCGTTTCTGCGCGTTTGGCTTCATTCAACGTATTGCGCTGTACCTTCGGATCGATCCCTTGGGCGAGCAGCTCGCGTGCATCGACTGCCATCTTTCGTGCGTTGGCCAGTGACAGTTCAGGATAGGTCCCGAAGCCGATGTTGATGCGCTTCTTGGTCACCGGTTCGCGGTAGTTGAAATTCCACAGCAACGAGCCGTTGCTGCGTACGCGGAGCTGTAAACCGTCACCGTCTGTAAGGACGTAATCCTTGGACGCGGGTTTGACTCCCTTGAGCTGTCGATCGGAGAGGCGGAGGTTTTGAGCAGGCATGAGATTGTCCTCAAGCACTGATTCGGTATTCCAAAGATTAGCACCGGGTGAGCTGGAATACCGCCTGGAATACCCGAATGGCTGGAACTCCAAAACTCTCAAAGGACCGCAAAGGCGCTGGAAGCCGCGTATTTACTGGATCGCAGGCACAAAAAAAGACGTCCGTGGACGTCTTTGATTGATCATTTGGTGGAGCCGGGGGGATTTGAACCCCCGTCCGCCAGTACTCCGCTGTCGGTACTACATGCTTAGCCGTGTCTACTGATTTAATCCGCAGCCGCCCGACGGGCAGGGTGCTTTGGATGAGTTGTGTAAGTTTTAGTCACTTCGCCCACAACGTGCTACGCGACGATCCTGTTCTGTATGACAATCATTTCGGGTTTACAGGCATCCCCTAGTGATTGCTGGAGCCGAAGCTACCAGAAGCAAAGGTCACTTACGCTGCGAGAGCGTAGGATTCCTCGCCGTAGGTTTCGTCATTGGCAACTATAGAAGTTGCAACAGTGGATTTACGAGTTCTGTTACCAACTCGGCATGCACCTAGAGTTTCGCTACCGGCGTCGAATCCTAATCGGCCCCGCACTAGCTCTTGGCTAACGCACCTTACGGCGCGTAGGACGGAGTATACGCCATTGCGCGGGCGACGTCGACAGCCGGTCCAGTCGCCCGCTTTTGGGCTCACGCGCCGCCGCTGCTACTGCCGCTGCCTTTCTCGGTTTTTTCCAGGCGCTCCAGGACTTTGCTGGTAATGGCAATGCATTCCTTGGTATCGCCCGAGGCCTGAGCGGCCTTGGCTTTGTCGACGTGCTCGGTGATGGCTTTGTCCAGGCCTTCGGCGGTGGCGCCGGCGGTGGCCATGCTGTCGTCGATCTTTTGCAGGTTGGCGGCGCAGAGGTCATCGGCGGCGAACACCGGCGAAGCCAGCAGGGTGGCGGCCGCGAACAGGGCCGAAAGTGCGGTACCTTTCATGGGTGTCTCCTCTGGGGCCTCTGGAAGGTGGGCCTGTAAGGTGGACTGCGGGGGATTGGCGGGGGTTCCATCGGGATGGTGGCGGGGCGATATTGAGGTGGGGGATGGCACCGGCGTTGCCGGTGTTCGCGGGTGAACCCGCGGATACGGCGGGCTGTGTATAACCACCGATGTGTGGGCACCACCAATCGGTGTAGGGGCGGGTTTACCCGCGAATGCGGTGGTGGCTGCGACGGTGGACGGCGGGTGGAGATTGGCCAGCAGGGCCGGCCTCTTCGCGGGTAAACCCGCTCCTACGGGGGGGCTGTGTACAACCACCGATGTGTGTCCACCTCCAATCTGCGTAGGAGCGGGTTTACCCGCGAATGCGGTGGTGGCTGCGACGGTGGACAGCGGGTGGGGATTGGCCAGCAGGGCCGGCCTCTTCGCGGGTAAACCCGCTCCTACACAGCGCTCCCCACCTATATCAACGCGTTAGAGACTGCGTGGCCGGGTGACGCGGTCTACCAGGTACACCAGGCCGTGGTAGTCGATGCCGCTGTGGCTCGACAGGCCTATCTCGCAGGTGCGGCTGGTGGAAATACCTTCGCTGCAATACTGCACGGCGTCCTTCAGGCTGCGCAGCGAGTGGGCGTTCAGCTCGGGGGTGGTAAAGCCTTTGTCACCGGCAAACCCGCAGCAGTGAATGCCTTCCGGTATCACCACCTGTTTGCTGCAACGCCGCGCCAGGTCGATCAAGGCCTGGCTTTCGCCCAGGTGCTGGGTGCTGCAGGTTACGTGCACGGCTACCGGTTCGTCCTGGGGGGTGAACTCCAGTCGGTCAAGCAGGTGGGTGCGGATGAAGCGCACGGGGTCGTACAGGTCCAGCCGGGTGTCGCCCAGGTCCTGCACCAGGCGCAGGGTGCAGGGGCTTGTGTCGCAATAGATCGGGTCGAGGCCGCCGCGGCTGGCGTGCAGCAGGGCGGTGATCAGCTCCTGGCGTTTGTGTTCGGCCTGCTCGGGGTAGCCCTTGGAGGCGAACGGTTGGCCGCAGCACAGGCTGTCGGCGTTGTCGGGGAACACCACCTGGTAACCGGCCTTTTCCAGCAGGGCGCGGGTTTTGTCCAGCAGCGAGCTTTGTTCGCGGTCGGCATAGGCCGGGCCCATTACCCGGGAGACGCAGGCGGCCAGGTACACCACGCGGGGGCGGGCGTCGTTGCTGGTCGCGCCGAAGGCCAGCGGGCGCAGCGGTTGCGGCATGGCCGGGGTCCATTGGGGCAGGCGGCCTTTGCTGGCTTTGCTCAGCGAGGCGCTCAGGCGGCCCAGGCGCGGGGCGCCTAGCAGCTTGCGTGCGGTGTTGGCGGCGGTCAGGGTCAGGCGCGCACCGCTTAGGGCAGTGTGGAAATGCTCGGCTAGCCAATCGGCGGTTTTAGCGTGGTCGGCGGCCTGGCTGCGCAGTTTCTTCACCAGCTCGCCGGTGTTGATGCCGACCGGGCAGCGCTGGGCACAAAGGCCGGTAGCGGCGCAGGTGTCGATGCCCTGGTACTGGTAGCTTTGCATCAGTTCACGGGTATCGATGCCGGCGCGCTGCTTGGCCTGGATGTCGCGCCACATGACGATGCGCTGGCGCGGGCTGAGGGTCAGGCCCTTGGACGGGCACACCGGTTCGCAGAAGCCGCACTCGATGCACTTGTCGACGATTTCGTCGGCAGCAGGCAGCGGCTTGAGGTTTTTCAGGTGGATATCCGGGTCTTCGCTCAACACCACGTCGGGGTTGAGGATGCCGTTGGGGTCGAGCAGGCGCTTGAGCTTCCACATCAGCTGGTAGGCGTCGTGCCCCCATTCCAGCTCCACGAAGGGCGCCATGTTGCGCCCGGTACCGTGTTCGGCCTTGAGCGAGCCACCAAACTCCACCGCCACCAGCTGCGCCACGTCGTCCATGAACGCCTGGTAACGGGCGACTTCTTCGGCGCTGTTGAAACCTTGGGTAAAGACGAAGTGCAGGTTGCCTTCCAGCGCGTGGCCGAAAATGATCGCTTCGTCATAGTGATGCTTGTCGAACAGCTGGATCAGGCGGTTGACGCCTTCGGCCAGTTGCTCGACGGGGAAGGTCACGTCTTCGATGATGACCGTGGTGCCGGTCTGGCGCACGGCACCGACGGCGGGGAAGGTGTCCTTGCGGATTTTCCACAGCTGGTTGTACACGGCCGGGTCTTCGCTGAAGTCCACCTGTTGTTCCAGCGGGAAGTCGGCGATCGAGGCCATGATCTGCTGCAGTTGCTCGTGCAGCAGGCTCTGGCTGGCGGCGCGGGATTCGATCAGCAGGGCGCAGGCATTGTCCGACAGGCCTTTAACCCACAGCGGCATGCCGGGCATGTTCTGCACCGAGCGCAGGCTGCGGCGGTCGAGCAGTTCCACGGCAGAAACCGGCTGCTGCTTGAGCACGGGTACCGCGCGGCAGCAGCTTTCGACGCTGGGGAACACCAGCAGGGCGCTGGCCTTGTGCGGGTGGTCGGGCACGGTGTCGTACGTGACGGCGCTGATGAAGCCCAGCGTGCCTTCCGAGCCGACCAGCAGGTGCTGCAGGATGTCCAGCGGCTGGTCGTAGTCCACCAGTGCGTTCAGTGACAGGCCGGTGGTGTTCTTCAGCCGGTATTTGTGCCGGATGCGTTCGGCCAGCGCGGTGTTGGCGCGGGTTTCGCGGCCCAGGCGGGCCAGTGCTTCCAGCAGCTCGGCGTGGCTGCTTTCGAAGGCGGCGACGCTGGCCGGGTCTTCGCTGTCCAGGCGGGTGCCGTCGGCCAGCACCAGGCGCAGGCCCGCCAGGGTGTGGTAGGTGTTCTGCGCGGTGCCGCAGCACATGCCACTGGCGTTGTTGGCGACGATGCCGCCGATCTTGCAGGCGTTGATCGAGGCCGGGTCGGGGCCGATCTTGCGCCCGAAGGGGGCCAGCCAGGCGTTGGCCTGGGCGCCGATCACGCCGGGTTGCAGGCGAATCTGCTCACCCTGGCGACGGATTTCGCGGCCGTTCCAGTTATCGCCGAGCACGATCAGCACCGAGTCGCTGATGGCCTGGCCAGACAGGCTGGTGCCGGCAGCGCGGAAGGTGACCGGCACCCGCTCGCGCTGGGCCAGTTTGATCAGGCCGACCACTTCGTCCTCGGACTCGACGCGCACCACCAGCTTGGGGATCAAGCGGTAGAAGCTGGCGTCAGTGCCGAAGGCCAGGGTGGAGGTGGGGTCGTCGAAGCGGCGTTCGGCGGGGATCAGGCGCTCGGCATCACGCAGGAACGCGGCGGGCAGGCTCATGCAGTCTCCTCGCGGGGCTGTGGCGTCTGTGCGCTACATGCCCCGGGTCATTCAGGCGGTGGTTCTTGCAGGCGTTCAGGCGCCCAGTTCGCGTACCAGCGAGTCGCGGGTGATCTCGCTGATCGACTTGGCACCGGTCAGCACCATGGCCACGCGCATTTCCTTTTCGAACAGCTCAAGCAGGTTTTTCACGCCGGCCTGGCCATGCACGGCAAGGGCATAGAGGAAGGCGCGGCCGATCAGGACGGTGTCGGCACCCAGGGCGATCATGCGCACCACGTCCAGGCCACTGCGAATGCCCGAGTCGGCCAGAATCTTCAGGTCGCCTTTGACCGCGTCGGCAATGGCCGGCAGGGCACGGGCGCTGGACAGCACGCCATCGAGCTGGCGGCCGCCGTGGTTGGACACCACGATACCGTCGGCACCGAACTTGACCGCATCGCGGGCGTCATCGGCATCGAGAATGCCTTTGATGATCATCGGGCCGTCCCAGAACTCGCGGATCCACTCCAGGTCTTTCCAGGAAATGGACGGGTCGAAGTTGTTGCCCAGCCAGCCGATGTAGTCGGCAAGGCCGGTGGGGTTGCCACGGTATTTGGAGATGTTGCCCAGGTCATGCGGGCGGCCCATCACGCCCACGTCCCATGCCCACTCGGGGTGGGTCATGGCTTGCAGCACGCGGCGCAGCGGGCCGTTCTTGCCGCTCATGCCAGAGTGGGCGTCGCGGTAGCGGGCACCGGGTACGGGCATGTCCACGGTGAACACCAGGGTCTTCACGCCAGCGGCCTTGGCCCGCTCCAGGGCATTACGCATGAAGCCGCGGTCCTTGAGCACATACAGCTGGAACCACATTGGCCGGTTGATGGCGGGCGCCACTTCTTCGATCGGGCACACCGACACGGTCGACATCGTGAACGGAATGCCGTGGGCGGCTGCCGCGCGTGCGGCCTGCACTTCGCCACGGCGGGCGTACATGCCGGTGAGGCCGACCGGGGCCAGGGCCACCGGCATGCTCAGGGTTTCGTCGAACAGCTTGGTTTCCAGGCTGAGCTCGGACATGTTGTTCAGCACGCGCTGGCGCAGGGCGATACTGGCCAGGTCCGAGACGTTGTGGCGCAGGGTGTGCTCGGCGTAGGCGCCGCCGTCAGCGTAGTGGAACAGGAAGGGGGGCAGCTTGCGTTGGGCCGCGGCGCGATAGTCGGTAGAGGCAGAAATGATCATGGATTCTCGCAGCGTTGCTTGTGGGAGTGCCGGGCGCGCGACGGCGCCCGGCCCCTTTCACTTTAGTGATGAACCAGCATGCCGGTCAGCCAGTAAGCCTGGATCAGGGTGATCAGGCCAACGATGGTGGCGAAGAACAGGCTGTGCTTGACGGTGAAGCGGAACAGGTCGGATTCCTTGCCGACCAGGCCGGTAGCGGCGCAGGCCACGGCGATCGATTGCGGCGAGATCATCTTGCCGGTTACGCCGCCGCTGGTGTTGGCTGCCACCAGCAGGGTGTCGTTGACCCCGATCTGGTGCGCGGTGGTGGCCTGCAGCGAGCTGAACAGGGCGTTGGACGAGGTGTCCGAGCCGGTCAGGAACACGCCCAGCCAGCCGAGGAACGGCGAGAAGAACGGGAACGCGGCGCCGGTACCGGCCAGCACCAGGGCCATGGTCGAGGACATGCCCGAGTAGTTGGTGACGAAGGCAAAAGCCAACACCATGCCGATCGACAGAATTGGCCAGCGCAGTTCCCAGAAGGTTTCTTTGAAAGTGGTAAGACCAGTTTTGAAGTTGATCTTCAGCACCGCCATCGAGATCAGCGCCGAGAGGAAGATCGCGGTGCCGGTGGCGGAGATCGGGTCCAGCTTGAACACCGCTGGCATGGCGGTCGGCGCGGCAACGATCGGTGCGGTCTTGATCACCAGCTGGTCGAGGTGCGGGATGGCGAAGTTGAACACGAAGTCGTACATCGCGCCGCCCGGAGCGAAAGCCGCCTTGAACGGCTTCAGGGTCCAGATGGTGACCAGCACGGTGAGGATCAGGAACGGCGACCAGGCCTTGAAGATCTCGCCAAAGCTGTACGGGCTAGGCTGGCTGCCGCTTGGCTGCACAACGGCTGCGCCGACACTGCCTTTGGCCTCGCTGAACGCACGCTTGGGCTGCCAGACTTTCAGGAACAGGGTAAGGCAGATCAGGCTGGCCAGTGCCGAGGTGATGTCTGGCAGTTCCGGGCCGATGAAGTTCGAGGTGAAGTACTGGGTGACGGCAAAGCTCAGGCCAGCGACCAGGGCGGCAGGCCAGGTTTCCTTCACGCCACGCAGGCCGTCCATCATGAACACCAGCCAGAACGGCACGAACAGCGACAGCAGCGGCAGCTGGCGGCCGGTCATGGCGCCGATGTGGAAGGCGTCGATACCGGTGACCTGGCCGGCCACGATGATCGGGATGCCCAAGGCGCCGAAGGCCACTGGCGCGGTGTTGGCGATCAGGCACAGGCCGGCAGCGTACAGCGGGTTGAAGCCCAGGCCCACCAGCAGGGCGGCAGTGATGGCCACCGGTGCGCCAAAGCCTGCCGCACCTTCGAGGAAGGCGCCGAAGCAGAAGCCGATCAGCAGCACTTGCAGGCGCTGGTCGTCGGTAATCGACAGCACCGAGCTGCGGATCACTTCGAACTGGCCGCTCTTGACCGTGAGTTTGTACAGGAACACCGCGGCAACGATGATCCAGGCAATTGGCCAGAGGCCATAGAGGAAGCCGTAACCTGCGGCGGCGAGGGCCATGTCGACAGGCATCTGGAAGGCGAAGATCGCCACCAGGATCGACAGCGCGAGGGTGATGCTGCCCGCTACGTGGCCCTTGAGGCGGAACACGGCGAGGGCCAGGAAGAAGAACACGATAGGGATGACCGCCGCCAGTGCGGACAGGCCAAGACTACCAAGCGGGCTATAGAGTTGTTGCCAGGTTTGCATATGGGGTGGCCCCTAATTGTTGTTGGTCAGGCACTGGCATTGGATAATTGGTAAGACCAATTTACAATGGCTGGACGCTAGGTTAAAAGCGCTGCCGTGGGTGTGTCAATTTGTCCCGTGCAAAACTTTGGTCGCGTGCCGATGAGCGGGCGTCTGATGTGCTCGGAAAATCGCGGCTTGATGGGTGTTTGCGTGGCCTGGATCGGCGAGAATAGGCACCCCCTGAAATTTGCCGGGGGTTTGTGGAGAGCATGTGATGGTTTTTGATCAGGTACGCCAACGGCGCCTGTCCGACGACATTGTCGATCGGCTGGAAGGGATGATTCTGGAAGGCACGCTGACCTCGGGGCAGCGGCTGCCGGCCGAGCGCGTCCTGGCCGAGCAGTTTGGTGTGTCCCGCCCGTCACTGCGTGAGGCGATCCAGAAGCTGGTGGCCAAGGGGCTGCTGGTCAGCCGTCAGGGCGGGGGCAATTTTGTGGCGGAGTCGTTGGGGTCCACCTTCAGCGACCCGTTGCTGCAGTTGCTCGAGCACAGTGCCGAAGCGCAGCGTGACCTGCTCGAGTTCCGCCATACCCTGGAGGCGTCCTGCGCCTATTACGCTGCCCAGCGTGCCACCGAGCCGGACCGGGCACGGTTGAAGGCGGCCTTCGATACGCTGCAGGACTGCTATGCCAGGTTCGATGAGGTGACCCGTGCGGAAGAGGGCGCGGCTGATGCGCGCTTCCACCTGGCGATCGCCGAGGCCAGCCATAACGCGGTGTTGCTGCACACCATCCGGGGGCTGTTCGACCTGCTCAAGCGTAACGTGGTGACCAACATCGGCGGCATGTACCAGCAGCGCACCGAAACCCGGGACATGCTGATCAGCCAGCACCGGGAACTGTACCTGGCGATTGTCGAGGGCAGGGCGGAAGATGCGCGAGAGGTGTCCAGCCGGCACATTTTGTATGTGCAGGAGGTGCTGCATGAGGCGCACGAAGAAGCGCAGCGGGTGGCACGGGCGGAGCGGCGCAGCGGGCGCTGAGACTTTTAAAGGCAGTACCGGCCTCTTCGCGGGCAAGCCCGCTCCCACAGGATAGGCGCCGGGCTTGAATCTGGTGCCATTCCTGTGGGGCGTGCGTGCCCGCGAAGAGGCCGGAACAGGTTGAAGAGTAGTTACTCTTCCTTGCCCTTGTTCCGCACAGCCCGCTGCAGCTCGCGGTTGGAATCGCGTTCGCGCATGGTGTCGCGCTTGTCGAATTCCTTCTTGCCCTTGCCCAGTGCGATTTCGCACTTGATCAGGTGCTTGCTCCAGTACAGCGCCAAAGCCACACAGGTGTAGCCTTTTTGCGCCACAGCCGCTTCCACGCGCTCGAGCTCGCGCTTGTTCAGCAGCAGCTTGCGGGTGCGTGTAGGGTCGGCGATGACGTGGGTGCTGGCCGTGGTCAGCGGGGTGATGTGGCTGCCGAACAGCCAGGCCTCACCGTCCTTGAGCAGCACGTAGCTGTCAGTCAGGTGCGCCTTGCCGGCTCGCAGGCTTTTTACTTCCCAGCCGGACAGGACCAGCCCGGCCTCGAACTTGTGTTCGATGAAGTAATCGTGTCGCGCTTTCTTGTTTTGCGCGATGGTCCCGGTCGGATGTTTTTTTTGCTTAGCCATAGGGGCGGCATTATAGGCAAGTCCGCGCGTCGTCCGCTATGGGATTTCGGTGTGCTTGAGCCACTGGAATGAATACCGGACAATACAAACCCTGTCATACGCACAGAACCTGTTTTCGGCACGCTGCGAAGCGCCGCCACCCAGCCTTGGAAGTGACGCCTGGATGACTACCCATATTCAACGCTCCGCCCTGCTGCCATACCCCGCCCAGGCGCTTTACGATCTGGTCAACGATGTGGCCAGCTACCCTGAGTTTTTGCCGTGGTGCTCGGCCTCGACGGTGATCGAAACCAGCGACACACACATGCGTGCCAAGCTCGAAGTGGCCAAGGGGGGCATGAGCCAGCACTTCGTGACGCGTAACGTGCTGGTGCCGGGGCAGTCCATCGAGATGAACCTCGAAGAAGGGCCATTCACCCAGTTGCATGGTGTTTGGGTGTTCAAGCCGCTGGGTGAAAAAGCCTGCAAGATCAGCCTGGACCTGTCCTTCGATTACGCCGGGCCGATTGTGCGCGCCACGTTGGGCCCGCTATTCAATCAGGCGGCGAATACGCTGGTCGATGCGTTCTGCCAGCGTGCCAAGCAATTGAATGCCTGACGTATAAGGCGCAAACAAAAAGCCCGGACCAAGTCCGGGCTTTTTGCATCTGCTGTTCCCGCTTAGCGAGTTTCCAGCGGTGCCGGGGTCGGGACCGGGGTGGTCTCGATGGTGTCGATCTCGCGCTGGATGGACTCTTCGGTCGAACCAGGCTTGGCCGGTTTTTCTACAGGTTGCGCTGCCGGCTGTTCGGCCTGGCCTGGCTCGGTGGCCGGGCTGACGGTGGTGTCGCTGCTGCCACCGAGGATTTCCTGATCGCGGCTGACGCCTGGCATGAAGTCGCCAGACAGGCTGACCAGTTGATCGCTTTCGTTGAAAAATACACTCATGCGTTCTTGCTGGCGCTTACCGCCACCAGGCTGCAGGCTGTACAGGTAATCCCAACGATTGGTGTTGAAAGTGTCCTGAATCAGCGGGTTGCCCATGATAAACCTTACTTGCCGGCGGGTCATTCCCGGGCGTAATTGGTCTATCATGTCTTGCGTGACGACATTGCCCTGCTGGATGTCGATTTTGTAAACCCCGGGAAACGAGCAACCGGCGAGTGCGAGCAGTCCCACTAGGGTGAGGCTGGTTAGCAAGAGCTTGGTGTTTTGCATCGGTGGGCGACTTCCACTATCTTGGCTGGACAACGTAAACCCCGATCATACCCGTATTAAGAGAAGCTGCGAAGCAGCATCGGCGAGAAAGCTGACCATGGTTGAAAATAGCGAATTGCGCAAAGCCGGCCTCAAGGTGACCCTGCCTCGAGTCAAGATCCTTCAGATGCTCGACTCTACCGAGCAGCGTCACATGAGTGCAGAGGATGTCTACAAGGCGCTGATGGAGGCTGGCGAGGATGTAGGCCTGGCCACCGTCTATCGCGTGCTGACCCAGTTCGAGGCGGCGGGTCTGGTGGTTCGCCACAACTTCGACGGCGGTCATGCAGTGTTCGAGCTGGCTGATGGCGGTCACCACGACCACATGGTGAACGTGGATACCAGTGAAGTCATCGAATTCATGGACGCCGAAATCGAGAAGCGCCAGCGCGAAATCGTGGCCGAGCATGGCTTCGAGCTGGTGGACCACAATCTGGTCCTGTACGTGCGTAAGAAGAAGTAACGATTTTTCGTTATGGATAGCAAAGGCGACCTTCGGGTCGCCTTTGTGCTTTCTGGGGCTGAAAGATGTGTTGTCCGTGCCGGCCTCTTCGCGGGCGCGCCCGCTCCCACAGGTACACCTCAGGTTTCAGATCCTGTGATCACCCTGTGGGAGCGGGCGTGCCCGCGAATCGTCCTGGAAAAGCAAGGCTCAGGCCTTGCCGCTCACTACCATCTTGCGTGCATGGGCCAGGGACTCCTTGGTCAGGTCGATCCCGCCGAGCATCCGCGCCACTTCTTCCACGCGCTCACGCTTGCCAAGGCTGGCCACGGCGGTGTGGGTGGTGTCGCTGTTGCGCACCTTGTGCACGAACAAATGGTGATGCCCCTGCGCCGCCACCTGCGGCAGGTGGGTCACAGTCAGTACCTGGCCGCGCTCGCCCAGGCGCCGCAGCAGTTGGCCGACGATTTCTGCCGTTGGCCCGCCAATACCCACGTCGACTTCGTCGAACACCAGGGTAGGAATGCGCGAGGTCTGCGCGGTAATGACCTGGATCGCCAGGCTGATACGTGACAGTTCACCGCCCGACGCCACCTTCGCCAGGCCCTTGAGCGGCTGGCCAGGGTTGGCGCTGACCAGCAGTTCGATCTGCTCCAGGCCATGGGGTGACAGTTCGGCGCTTTCGTTCGCTGTCAGTTCGATGCAGAAGCGCCCGCCAGGCATGCCCAGGCGCTGGATTTCCTGCTCCACCGCGCCCGCCAGCTGCTGCGCCGCTTGCTGGCGCAGGCCGCTGAGTTCACGCGCCTTCTCTTTATAGTGCTGGGCGTAGGCGGCAAGCTCTTCGCCCAGCCGCTCGATCGACTCGTCACTGGCGTTAAGGCCTTCCAGCTCCTCCATCAGTTGCTGTTGCAGGTGGGGCAGCTCGGTGGGGTGCACCCGGTGTTTGCGCGCCAGGGTGTAGATGGTGTCCAGGCGCTCTTCCAGGGCTTGCAGGCGCATCGGGTCGGCGTCGAAATTGTCGAGGAAGCGGTTGAGTTCGCCCACGGCTTCCTCGACCTGAATCTGCGCGCTGGCGATCAGGTTGGCTGCTTCGTTCAGTGCCTTGGGCGAGTTGGTGGCGGCACCCAGGCGGTTGAGGCTGGAGGTGAGGGCGCTGAGCACATTGCCCGAATCACTCTCGCTGCACTGGTCGATGACCTGGCGGCAGATGCCGAACAGGGCTTCGGCGCTGGTCAGGTTCTTGTGTTCCTGCTCCAGCTGCTCCAGTTCGTGCTCGCCCAGGCCGAGGTTGTCCAGTTCTTCCAACTGGTAACTGAGCAACTGGTGGCGGGCGCGCTGCTCGTCGCCCGAGTTGGACAGGCGCTCCAGCTCCAGGCGGGTCTGGTTCCAGCGCTTGGCTGCAAGCTGTACCTGGCGGGCCAGGTCGACGGCGCCGGCATACTCGTCAAGCAGGCGGCGGTGGGTGTCGGTCTTGAGCAGGGACTGGTGCTCGTGCTGGCTGTGGATATCGATCAGCAGTTCGCCCAGCGCCTTGAGGTCGCCGAGCGGGCAGGGCGTGCCGTTGATGTAGCCGCGGCTGCGGCCTTCGGCGGTAATCACCCGGCGCAGGATGCACAGGCCTTCGTTGTCCAGGTCGCGCTCGGCCAGCCAGGTGTGGGCTTCGGGAATGTCCACCAGGTCGAAGGTGGCCAGGATGTCCGCCTTGTCGGTGCCGGGGCGCACCACGCCGCTGTCGGCACGGTCGCCCAGGGCAAGGCCGAGGGCGTCGAGCATGATCGATTTGCCGGCACCGGTCTCGCCGGTGATGACGGACATGCCACGGGCGATTTCGAGGTCGAGGTGCTCGACGATGGCGTAGTTGTGAATGGACAGGTGCACCAGCATGGGGGCGGCTCCCGGAAATCAGGTCTGGTTATTTATACAGTACTTTTTTCAGGCCTGCCAATGCCCCTTCGCAGATTCTGTTGCAGCCTTGAAAACCACCTTGCCCCTTGAACCTGGTTTTTCCGGCCCCATATAGCCGACATCCAAGGCGAGCCTGGCTCGCAGTCCACAAAATTGCGCAGGAGAGACCCCATGGCTGATGAACAGCTGAACGAGAAAGACCTTAACGTGGAAGAAACCGGTGCAGGCAATGCAGCTGATACCCGTGTTCTGGAGCTCGAGGAACAGCTGGCCGCAGCCAAGGACCAGGCGCTGCGCGCCGTTGCCGACCTGCAGAACGTACGCCGTCGTGCCGAGCAGGATGTGGAGAAAGCCCACAAGTTCGCCCTGGAGAAGTTCTCCGGCGACTTGCTGCCGGTGATCGACAGCCTGGAACTGGCCCTGGCTCACTCCAGTGCCGACGATGAGCACGTAAAGCAGATCCGCGAAGGTGTCGAACTGACCCTGAAGATGTTCCAGGACACCCTCAAGCGCTACAACCTTGAAGCTGTCGACCCGCACGGCCAGCCGTTCAACCCTGAGCATCACCAGGCCATGGCCATGCAGGAAAACGCCGAGGTCGAGCCAAACAGCGTGCTGAACGTGTTCCAGAAGGGTTACCTGCTGAATGGCCGCCTGCTGCGCCCCGCCATGGTGGTGGTCAGCAAGGCGCCGAGCGCGGCGCAACCCTCGATCAATGAAAAGGCTTGAAATCCTTCGGGGCATCCCCATCTAGGTGTCAAGCCTTCAAGTATTACCGCAGTTGGCCAAAGTAGTCGCTGCTACCAAATTCAAGTTTCGGGAGAGTTAACATGGGTAAAATCATCGGTATCGACCTGGGGACCACCAACTCGTGCGTCTCCATTCTAGAAAACGGTAACGTCAAAGTCATCGAAAACGCCGAAGGTGCGCGTACTACCCCTTCGATCGTGGCCTACGCCAACGATGGCGAAATCCTGGTTGGCCAGTCGGCCAAGCGCCAGGCTGTCACCAACCCGCACAACACCCTGTTCGCAGTGAAGCGCCTGATTGGCCGCCGCTTCGAAGAAGATGTCGTGCAGAAAGACATCAAGCTGGTGCCATACAAGATCGTCAAGGCGAACAACGGTGACGCCTGGGTCGAGGCTGCTGGCAAGGAAATGGCTCCGCCGCAGATCAGCGCCGAAGTCCTGAAGAAAATGAAGAAGACCGCCGAAGACTACCTCGGCGAGCCAGTCACCGAAGCGGTCATCACCGTTCCGGCCTACTTCAACGACAGCCAGCGTCAGGCGACCAAAGACGCCGGCCGCATCGCTGGCCTGGACGTAAAACGCATCATCAACGAGCCGACTGCCGCTGCACTGGCGTATGGCATGGACAAGGCCAAGGGCGACCACACCGTCATCGTTTATGACCTGGGTGGTGGTACCTTCGACGTTTCGGTCATCGAAATCGCCGAAGTCGACGGTGAGCACCAGTTCGAAGTACTGGCTACCAACGGCGACACCTTCCTGGGTGGCGAAGACTTCGACATGCGCCTGATCGACTACCTTGTCGACGAGTTCAAGAAAGAGTCGGGCATGGACCTGAAGAACGATCCTCTGGCCCTGCAGCGCCTGAAAGAAGCCGCAGAAAAAGCCAAGATCGAGCTGTCGTCCGCTCAGTCGACCGACGTCAACCTGCCGTACATCACTGCAGATGCCACCGGTCCTAAGCACCTGAACGTGAAGATCTCCCGCGCCAAGCTGGAGTCGCTGGTCGAAGACCTGGTCAAGCGTACCATCGAGCCTTGCCGCATCGCCCTGAAAGACGCCGGCATCGACGCCAGCAAGATCGACGACGTGATCCTGGTCGGCGGTCAGACCCGCATGCCGCTGGTGCAGAAAGAAGTGGCCGACTTCTTCGGTAAAGAAGCGCGCAAGGACGTGAACCCGGACGAAGCCGTCGCCATGGGTGCTGCCATCCAGGGTGCGGTACTGGCCGGTGACGTAAAAGACGTACTGCTGCTGGACGTCAGCCCGCTGACCCTGGGTATCGAAACCATGGGCGGCGTGATGACCGCGCTGATCGAGAAGAACACCACCATCCCGACCAAGAAGTCGCAGGTGTTCTCGACTGCCGACGACAACCAGGGCGCCGTGACCATTCACGTGCTGCAAGGTGAGCGTAAGCAGGCTGCGCAGAACAAGTCGCTGGGCAAGTTCGACCTGGCTGACATTCCGCCAGCACCGCGTGGCGTGCCGCAAATCGAAGTGACCTTCGACATCGACGCCAACGGCATCCTGCACGTAGGTGCGAAAGACAAGGCCACCGGCAAGACTCAGTCGATCGTGATCAAGGCCAACTCCGGCCTGTCGGACGAAGAGATCGAGCGCATGGTGCGTGACGCCGAGGCCAACGCCGAGGAAGACCGCAAGTTCGAAGAGCTGGCGGCTGCCCGTAACCAGGGTGACGCGCTGGTGCACTCGACCCGCAAGATGGTCGCTGACGCTGGTGACAAGGTTACCGCTGAAGAGAAAACCGCCATCGAGGCCGCCGTTGTTGCCCTGGAAGCCGCTGTCAAAGGCGACGACAAGGCTGCCATCGACGCCAAGGTTGAAGAGCTGTCCAAGGTCTCTGCCCCGGTTGCCCAGAAGATGTACGCCGAGCAGTCGGCTGAACAGCCTCAGGGTGGCGCGCAACAGGCCGAGCCGGAAGCCAAGCACGATGACGTGGTTGACGCCGAGTTCGAAGAAGTGAAAGACAACAACAAGCAGTAATCCCTGCATGTTGTCGGCCGGTTCACCGTCGTTTGCCGGTGAGCTGGTAGGATGTCGCCGCGCGGGGGCTTGCTCCCGCGTTGGCGTATCTGGAATTCGAGAATTTTTACAGCATCTGTCAGCGGCTCTTGAGGGTCGCACGCGGGTGCTGATGGCGTGGCGCAGATGCCACACGCCCAACAAGGTGCAAATGACCTATGTCCAAGCGTGATTATTATGAGGTCCTGGGTGTCGAGCGCGGCGCCACTGAAGCGGACCTCAAGAAGGCTTACCGCCGTTTGGCGATGAAGTACCACCCGGACCGCAACCCGGGCGATAAAGAATCGGAAGACAAGTTCAAGGAGGCCAACGAGGCCTACGAAGTGCTGTCAGACGCGAGCAAGCGTGCGGCCTTCGACCAGTATGGCCATGCGGGTGTCGACCCAAGCATGGGTGGCGGTGGTGCCGGCTTTGGTGGTGCCAATTTCTCCGACATCTTCGGCGATGTGTTCAGCGACTTCTTCGGCGGCGGCCGCGGTGGTGGTCGAGGCGGTGCCCAGCGCGGCAGCGACCTGCGCTACACCCTGGAGCTGAACCTGGAAGAAGCGGTGCGTGGCACCACGGTCAGCATCCGCGTGCCTACCCTGGTCAACTGCCAGCCTTGCGACGGTTCCGGTGCCAAGAAGGGCTCGACCCCGTCGACCTGCCCGACCTGTGGTGGTATCGGCCAGGTGCGCATGCAGCAAGGCTTCTTCTCGGTGCAGCAAACCTGCCCGCGCTGCCATGGCCAAGGCAAGATCATTACCGACCCGTGCACTTCGTGCCATGGTGAAGGGCGTGTCGAGGAATACAAGACGCTGTCGGTCAAGGTGCCGGCAGGTGTCGATACCGGCGACCGCATCCGTCTGTCGGGTGAGGGCGAGGCCGGTACTCATGGTGGCCCGACTGGCGACCTGTACGTGGTGATCAGCGTGCGTGAGCACGAGATTTTCCAGCGTGATGGCAAGCATTTGTACTGTGAAGTGCCGATCAGCTACACCGATGCTGCCCTGGGCGGCGAGCTGGAAGTGCCGACCCTGGATGGTCGCGTGAAGCTGAAGATTCCGGAAGGCACCCAGACCGGTAAGCAGTTCCGTCTGCGTGGCAAGGGTGTTGCCCCGGTGCGTGGTGGTGGTGCGGGTGACCTGCTGTGCCGTGTGGCCGTAGAAACCCCGGTCAATCTCAGTCGCCGTCAGCGTGAGCTGCTCGAAGAGCTGCGTGATTCGCTGGAAGGCGACAGTTCCCACTCGCCCAAGGCCAGCGGCTGGTTCGATGGTGTGAAGCGCTTCTTCGGCGATCTCTGACAAGGAACAGGTTATGCGACGTATTGCAGTGATGGGCGCGGCGGGGCGGATGGGCAAAACCCTCATCGAGGCCGTGCAACAAACCTCGGGCGCGGGGCTGACCGCAGCGATCGATCGCCCTGACAGCTCGTTGGTCGGGGCTGATGCCGGAGAGCTGGCGGCACTTGGCCGAATTGGCGTGCTGTTGTCCGACGACCTGGCCAAGGTTGCCGACGAGTTCGATGTGCTGATCGATTTCACTCACCCCTCGGTGACCCTGAAAAACCTCGCGTTCTGCCGCAAGCACGGCAAGGCGATGATCATCGGCACGACCGGTTTTACAGTCGAAGAGAAGCAGTTGTTGGCTGAGGCTGGCAAGGACATTCCAATCGTGTTCGCCGCCAACTTCAGCGTGGGGGTCAACCTTAGCCTCAAGCTGCTGGATATGGCTGCGCGGGTGCTGGGCGATGATGTCGATATCGAAATCATCGAGGCGCACCACCGGCACAAGGTCGATGCGCCGTCGGGTACTGCACTGCGCATGGGTGAAGTGGTTGCCAATGCGCTGGGCCGTGATCTGCAGGAAGTGGCCGTGTATGGTCGTGAAGGGCAGACCGGTGCGCGCGATCGCAAGACCATCGGTTTCGCTACCGTGCGTGCCGGCGATGTGGTGGGCGATCACACCGTGTTGTTCGCTGCTGAAGGCGAGCGCCTGGAAATCACCCACAAGGCCTCCAGCCGCATGACCTTCGCCAAGGGTGCCGTACGTGCGGCGCTGTGGCTGGATGGGCGCGAGCCTGGGCTGTACGACATGCAGGATGTGCTTGAACTGCGTTAAGTCGTGAGTGGGGTGTTGGCTGCTTCGCGGGCTTGCCCGCTCCCACAGGTACAGCGTTGCTCTTGGGCTGGTGCGATCCCTGTGGGAGCGGGCGAGCCCGCGAAGAGGCTGGCGTGGATGTCAGCCTGTCGCATCGATGTGTTTTAGAGACACATATCCGGTAGACCGAAAACACACTTTTCTGTAAGCTACAGCTTTAGTGTGTCCACTAAAAGCGCGCAGCGAATTGAATTCAGCACATGAAAGCGGGGTGACGTGTCCATACGTCACTCCGCTTTTTTGCAACCTGCGATCGCCCTTTCATGCTTGATTTACGGGAGGTCTTCTTGACAAAGCCAGCCATACTCGCCCTTGCCGACGGCAGTATTTTCCGCGGTGAAGCCATCGGTGCCGACGGTCAGACCGTTGGTGAGGTGGTATTCAACACCGCTATGACCGGCTACCAGGAAATCCTTACAGACCCTTCCTACGCGCAGCAAATCGTTACCCTGACCTACCCGCACATCGGCAACACCGGTACTACCCCGGAAGACGCCGAGTCGAACCGCGTCTGGTCCGCTGGCCTGGTCATCCGTGACCTGCCGCTGCTGGCCAGCAACTGGCGTAACACCCAGTCGCTGCCTGAGTACCTCAAGGCCAACAACGTCGTTGCCATCGCCGGCATCGACACCCGTCGCCTGACCCGTATCCTGCGTGAAAAGGGCGCCCAGAACGGCTGCATTCTGGCAGGTGACAACATCAGCGAAGAAGCGGCCATCGCCGCTGCCCGCGGCTTCCCGGGCCTGAAGGGCATGGACCTGGCCAAGGTCGTCTCCACCAAGGAACGTTACGAGTGGCGCTCCAGTGTGTGGGAGCTGAAAACCGACAGCCACCCGACCATCGACGCTGCCGACCTGCCGTACCACGTGGTTGCCTTCGACTATGGCGTCAAGCTGAACATCCTGCGCATGCTGGTGGCCCGCGGCTGCCGCGTGACCGTGGTGCCAGCCCAGACCCCGGCCAGCGAAGTGCTGGCACTCAACCCGGACGGCGTGTTCCTGTCCAACGGCCCGGGTGACCCTGAGCCGTGCGACTACGCGATCCAGGCGATCAAGGAAATCCTCGAAACCGAGATCCCGGTATTCGGCATCTGCCTCGGCCACCAGCTGCTGGCCCTGGCTTCCGGCGCCAAGACCGTGAAAATGGGCCACGGCCACCACGGTGCCAACCACCCGGTCCAGGACCTGGATACCGGTGTGGTCATGATCACCAGCCAGAACCACGGCTTCGCCGTTGACGAGGCGACCCTGCCGGGTAACGTTCGCGCCATTCACAAGTCGCTGTTCGACGGCACCCTGCAGGGTATCGAGCGTACCGACAAGAGCGCGTTCAGCTTCCAGGGCCACCCTGAAGCGAGCCCTGGCCCGACCGATGTCGCGCCTCTGTTCGATCGTTTCACCGATGCCATGGCCAAGCGCCGCTGAGCATCCTGCTTCAAGGTCCCGGGCCGGCACCTGCCGCGCCCGGCAGCGCCTGACCCAGATTGTTCAAAGCGGCTTGCCGACTGACCCCGGATTTGAGTGACCACCATGCCAAAACGTACAGACATCAAAAGCATCCTGATTCTCGGCGCTGGCCCGATCGTGATCGGCCAGGCCTGCGAATTCGACTACTCCGGCGCCCAGGCCTGTAAAGCCCTGCGCGAGGAAGGTTTCCGCGTCATCCTGGTGAACTCCAACCCAGCCACCATCATGACCGACCCGGCCATGGCCGACGCCACCTACATCGAGCCGATCAAGTGGCAATCGGTGGCCAAGATCATCGAGAAAGAGCGCCCGGACGCCGTCCTGCCGACCATGGGTGGCCAGACCGCCCTGAACTGCGCCCTGGACCTGGAGCGCCACGGCGTTCTGGAGAAGTTCGGCGTAGAGATGATCGGTGCCAACGCTGACACCATCGACAAGGCCGAAGACCGTTCGCGCTTCGACAAGGCCATGAAGGACATCGGCCTGGAGTGCCCGCGCTCCGGTATCGCCCACAGCATGGAAGAGGCCAATGCGGTCCTCGAGAAGCTCGGCTTCCCATGCATCATTCGCCCGTCGTTCACCATGGGCGGCACCGGCGGCGGTATCGCTTACAACCGTGAAGAGTTCGAAGAAATCTGCACCCGTGGTCTGGACCTGTCGCCGACCAAAGAGCTGCTGATCGACGAATCGCTGATCGGCTGGAAGGAATACGAGATGGAGGTGGTCCGCGACAAGAAGGACAACTGCATCATCGTCTGCTCGATCGAGAACTTCGACCCGATGGGTGTGCACACCGGTGACTCGATCACTGTTGCCCCGGCACAGACCCTGACCGACAAGGAATACCAGATCATGCGCAACGCCTCGCTGGCGGTGCTGCGTGAAATCGGTGTGGAAACCGGCGGCTCCAACGTCCAGTTCGGCATTTGCCCGAACACCGGCCGCATGGTCGTCATCGAGATGAACCCGCGCGTATCGCGTTCGTCCGCCCTGGCCTCCAAGGCCACCGGCTTCCCGATCGCCAAGATCGCCGCCAAGCTGGCCATTGGTTACACCCTCGACGAGCTGCAGAACGACATCACTGGCGGTCGCACCCCTGCGTCCTTCGAGCCGTCGATCGACTACGTCGTCACCAAGCTGCCACGCTTCGCCTTCGAGAAATTCCCGAAAGCCGACGCCCGCCTGACCACCCAGATGAAATCCGTGGGTGAAGTCATGGCCATCGGCCGTACTTTCCAGGAATCCCTGCAGAAAGCCCTGCGCGGCCTGGAAGTCGGCGCCTGCGGCCTCGACCCGAAAGTCGACCTGGCCAGCCCGGAAGCCGCCAGCATCCTCAAGCGCGAACTGACCGTGCCGGGTGCCGAGCGTATCTGGTACGTGGCTGACGCCATGCGTTCGGGCATGACCTGCGAAGAAATCTTCAATCTGACCGGCATCGACATGTGGTTCCTGGTGCAGATGGAAGACCTGATCAAGGAAGAAGAGAAGGTCAAGACCCTGGCCCTGTCGGCAATCGACAAGGACTACATGCTGCGCCTCAAGCGCAAGGGCTTCTCGGACCAGCGTCTGGCAGTCCTGCTGGGCATTACCGACAAGAACCTGCGTCGCCACCGCCACAAGCTGGAAGTGTTCCCGGTGTACAAGCGCGTCGACACCTGCGCCGCCGAGTTCGCCACCGACACCGCCTACCTGTACTCCACCTACGAGGAAGAGTGCGAGGCCAACCCGTCGACCCGCGACAAGATCATGATCCTGGGTGGCGGCCCGAACCGTATCGGCCAAGGTATCGAGTTCGACTACTGCTGCGTACACGCCGCCCTGGCGCTGCGTGACGACGGTTACGAGACCATCATGGTCAACTGCAACCCGGAAACCGTCTCCACCGACTACGACACTTCCGACCGCCTGTACTTCGAGCCGCTGACCCTGGAAGACGTGCTGGAAGTCTGCCGCGTCGAGAAGCCGAAGGGCGTGATCGTTCACTACGGCGGCCAGACCCCGCTGAAGCTGGCCCGCGCTCTGGAAGAAGCTGGCGTGCCGATCATCGGTACCAGCCCTGACGCCATCGACCGCGCCGAAGACCGTGAGCGCTTCCAGCAGATGGTTCAGCGCCTGAACCTGCTGCAGCCGCCAAACGCCACCGTGCGCAGCGAAGAAGAGGCTATCCGTGCTGCCGGCAGCATCGGCTACCCGCTGGTCGTGCGTCCGTCCTACGTACTGGGCGGCCGTGCCATGGAGATCGTCTACGAGCTGGACGAGCTCAAGCGCTACCTGCGTGAAGCGGTACAAGTGTCGAACGACAGCCCGGTACTGCTCGACCACTTCCTCAACTGCGCCATCGAGATGGACGTGGATGCGGTGTGCGACGGCACCGACGTGGTCATCGGCGCGATCATGCAGCACATCGAGCAGGCCGGCGTACACTCCGGCGACTCGGCGTGCTCGCTGCCACCTTACTCGCTGAGCAAGGAAGTGCAGGACGAAGTCCGCGTTCAGGTCAAGAAAATGGCGCTGGAGCTGGGCGTGGTCGGCCTGATGAACGTGCAGTTGGCCCTGCAGGGCGACAAGATCTACGTGATCGAAGTCAACCCGCGTGCCTCGCGTACCGTACCGTTCGTGTCCAAGTGCATTGGCACGTCCCTGGCGATGATCGCGGCCCGCGTCATGGCGGGTAAAACCCTGAAAGAGCTGGGCTTCACCCAGGAAATCATCCCGAACTTCTACAGCGTGAAGGAAGCCGTCTTCCCGTTCGCCAAGTTCCCAGGGGTTGACCCGATCCTCGGCCCTGAGATGAAATCGACCGGTGAAGTCATGGGTGTCGGTGACAGCTTCGGTGAAGCCTTCGCCAAAGCCCAGATGGGTGCCAGCGAAGTGCTGCCGACTGGCGGTACCGCGTTCATCAGCGTGCGCGACGACGACAAGCCGCAAGTGGCTGGCGTTGCCCGCGACCTGATCGCCCTGGGCTTCGAAGTGGTTGCCACTGCCGGCACCGCCAAGGTTATCGAGGCGGCTGGTCTGAAAGTGCGCCGTGTGAACAAAGTGACCGAAGGTCGCCCGCACGTGGTCGACATGATCAAGAACGACGAAGTGTCGCTGATCATCAATACCACCGAAGGTCGCCAGTCGATCGCCGACTCCTACTCGATTCGTCGCAATGCGCTGCAGCACAAGATTTACTGCACCACTACCATTGCGGCTGGTGAAGCCATCTGCGAAGCGCTGAAATTCGGTCCGGAAAAGACCGTTCGTCGCTTGCAGGATCTGCATGCAGGACTGAAAGCATGAGCATTACCAAATACCCGATGACCGTCCAGGGCGCTCGCGCCCTGGAAGAAGAGCACCTGTTCCTGAGCAAGACCGAGCGCCCGCGCCTGAGTCAGGCCATTGGTGAAGCGCGTGAGCTGGGTGACCTCAAGGAAAACGCCGAATACCATGCCGCCCGTGAGGAGCAGGGCATGGTCGAAGCGCGTATCCGTGATATCGAAGGCCGTCTGCAAAATTCGGTGGTCATCGATGTGACCACCATCCCTCACACCGGCAAGGTGATTTTCGGTACCACTGTGGTACTGGCCAACACCGAAACCGATGAAGAGGTGACCTACCAGATCGTTGGCGAGGATGAAGCTGACGTGAAGCAGGGCAAGCTGTCGAGCGGTGCACCCATTGCCCGTGCCATCATCGGCAAGGAAGAAGGTGATACTGTCGTCGTCAAGACGCCTAGTGGCACGGTCGAGTACGAGATTGTCGAAGTCAAGCACATCTGACCGACGCCTGCGGGCGCCGTCCCTTGAGGGGATCCTCTGGCAACTGGCCCAGGTTTTCTGGGTCGGTGGCCTGTGGGTGTTCCATGTAGGGCTGGTGCCTGCGCTCAAGGTCAGTGGCCTGGCCCCGCTGCTGGTGCAGGATATCGCCGGGCAGATCGACCGCTGGTTGATCGGCGTGGCGTTGCTTGGCTTGTTGACTCAGCTGGCAGTGCTGGCGAGGGTGGACGGCCTGGCGGCCTGGTGGCGGCAGTTCCGCGGCCAGATGCTGTTGCTCGGCTTTGGTGCCTGCGTGGGGTATTACACCTTGCGCTACGGTATTTCCGTGGGCGAGCGCTGGCAGATGTTCTGCTTCCTGGTGCTGGGCTTTTCCGGCATCGTGCTGGTGGCCCAGCCGGTACCGGTCAGGGCGCGTTCACCGCGCCACTGATCGGAGCCACCGTTACTTGTAACGGTGGATGTTGGACAGCTGTTTGTTCGGCTGTGGGTTCTTGCGGTAGATCAGGGCTTTCTTGCCGATGGTCTGCACCAGCTCGGCACGGCCGGCCTTGCACAGCTCGGCGATAGTCTCGGCGCGTTCCTCGCGGTCTTCCGAGCGAATTTCGACCTTGATCAGCTCATGGTCGACCAGTGCGCGCTCCAGTTCGGCGATCACGCCTTCATTCAAACCGTTGCCAGCAACGATCAGGACCGGCTTCAGGTCATGACCAATGGACTTGTATTGCTTCTTCTGCTCGTTATTGAGCGGCATAATCTGACCCTTTCCGTCTGATTCTGTAAAATTGACCGGCATTTTACCCGAGGGCCACCGGCTCCGCCCAGTCAATCACGACGCATATCATCGAGGTGCCCCGTGGTACAACGTTCCAAAAGCAGCGCAAACTGGCTGCGAGAGCATTTCAACGACCCTTTTGTGAAGCAGGCGCAGAAGGATGGGTATCGCTCGCGTGCGAGCTACAAACTGCTGGAGATCCAGGAGAAGGACCGCCTTATCCGCCCAGGCATGAGCGTGATCGATCTCGGCGCGGCCCCTGGTGGCTGGTCTCAGGTGACCAGTCGTCTGATTGGTGGCCAGGGTCGCCTGATCGCTTCCGACATTCTGGAAATGGACTCGATCGCCGACGTGACCTTCATTCAAGGTGACTTCACCCACGACGAAGTGCTGCAGCGCATTCTCGAAGCGGTGGGCGATTCGCATGTAGACCTTGTGATTTCCGACATGGCCCCCAATATGAGTGGTACGCCCGCGGTGGACATTCCGCGTGCCATGTTCCTCTGCGAGCTGGCCCTCGATCTGGCGACCCGCGTACTCAAGCCCGGGGGCGACTTCCTGATCAAGATTTTCCAGGGCGAAGGTTTTGACGTGTACCTGAAGGATGTGCGCAGCAAGTTCGACAAGGTGCAAATGCGCAAGCCATCGTCGTCACGGGACCGTTCCCGCGAGCAGTACCTGTTGGGCAGGGGCTTCAAAGGGTAATGAAAGGTGTGAAGCGGGGTGGTCGATAGTTAATTCCAATCGGCCACTGCGTCAGGATCGTCCGAACTTCGTGTAGTCTAGCTTTCACAAAGGGTTACAGACGGTGCCTGCGGCTGCGTAGGTAATGTAGTAAGTTAGGGCGATGAATATCATGCGAGGCACGGCTGCGTCGTGCGCCGGCCTCAGAGGGTAGCTAATTGAACGACATGGCAAAGAATCTGATCCTGTGGTTGATCATCGCAGCTGTCCTGGTGACAGTGATGAACAACTTCTCCAGCCCTAACGAGCCGCAGACCCTCAACTACTCCGACTTCATCCAGCAGGTCAAGGATGGCAAGGTCGAGCGTGTGACCGTCGATGGCTACATCATTACTGGCAAGCGCACCGATGGCGACAACTTCAAGACTGTGCGCCCGGCCATCACCGACAATGGCCTGATCGGCGATCTGGTCGACAACCACGTGGTCGTCGAAGGCAAGCAGCCTGAGCAACAGAGCATCTGGACGCAGTTGCTGGTGGCGAGCTTCCCGATCCTGGTGATCATTGCCGTGTTCATGTTCTTCATGCGCCAGATGCAAGGGGGGGCGGGCGGCAAGGGCGGGCCGATGAGCTTCGGCAAGAGCAAGGCACGCCTGCTGTCCGAAGACCAGGTCAAGACCACGCTGGCTGACGTTGCGGGCTGCGACGAGGCCAAGGAAGAGGTTGGCGAGCTGGTCGAGTTCCTGCGCGATCCGGGCAAGTTCCAGCGCCTGGGCGGCCGTATCCCGCGCGGTGTGCTGATGGTTGGCCCACCCGGTACCGGTAAGACCCTGCTGGCCAAGGCCATTGCGGGCGAGGCGAAAGTACCGTTCTTCACCATTTCCGGTTCGGACTTCGTGGAAATGTTCGTGGGTGTCGGTGCCAGCCGTGTGCGCGACATGTTCGAGCAGGCCAAGAAGCACGCCCCGTGCATCATCTTCATCGACGAAATCGACGCCGTTGGTCGCCATCGTGGCGCCGGCATGGGCGGCGGTCATGACGAGCGTGAACAAACCCTCAACCAGTTGCTGGTGGAGATGGATGGCTTCGAGATGAACGATGGCATCATCGTCATCGCTGCCACCAACCGTCCGGATGTGCTCGACCCTGCGCTGCTGCGCCCCGGCCGCTTCGACCGCCAGGTGGTGGTTGGCCTGCCGGACATTCGTGGTCGCGAGCAGATCCTCAAGGTGCACATGCGCAAGGTGCCGATTGGCGAGAACGTCAACCCGGCGGTCATCGCGCGGGGTACCCCAGGCTTCTCCGGCGCCGACCTGGCCAACCTGGTCAACGAGGCTTCGCTGTTTGCCGCGCGTTCCAACAAGCGCCTGGTCGAAATGAAAGAGTTCGAACTGGCCAAGGACAAGATCATGATGGGCGCCGAGCGCAAGACCATGGTCATGTCCGAAAAGGAAAAGAGAAACACGGCCTATCACGAGGCCGGCCACGCCATTGTCGGTCGCCTGGTGCCTGAGCACGACCCGGTCTACAAGGTTTCGATCATCCCGCGTGGTCGTGCCTTGGGTGTGACCATGTTCCTGCCGGAAGAAGACCGCTACAGCCTCTCCAAGCGTGCGCTGATCAGCCAGATCTGCTCGCTGTATGGCGGCCGTATCGCCGAGGAGATGACCTTGGGCTTCGATGGCGTGACCACCGGCGCGTCCAACGACATCATGCGGGCCAGCCAGATCGCTCGTAACATGGTGACCAAATGGGGCCTGTCCGAGAAGCTTGGCCCGCTGATGTATGCAGAGGAAGAGGGCGAGGTGTTCCTCGGCCGTAGTGCTGGTAGCCAGCATGCCAGCGTGTCCGGCGAGACTGCCAAATTGATCGACTCCGAGGTGCGCAGCATCATCGATCAGTGCTACGCCACTGCCAAGCAGTTGCTGATCGACAACCGCGACAAGCTTGAGGCGATGACCGAAGCGCTGATGAAGTACGAGACCATTGATGCCGATCAGATTGACGACATCATGGCTGGGCGCACACCACGTGAGCCGCGTGATTGGGACGATGACAAGCACTCGGGCACGCCTGCGGCCCAGGATGAGCGTCCGGAATCGCCAATCGGCGGCCCAGCGGCTGAACACTAAGGGCATCTATGAGCTCAGTGCAGTACCCCACCCGGTTGCCTTGCGGCAGCCGGGTTCTTGATTTGTCACATACCCATGTCATGGGTATTCTCAATATCACCCCCGATTCCTTCTCCGATGGCGGTCGCTTCAGTCAGCGCGACGAGGCCCTGCGCCATGCCGAAGCGATGGTGGCCGCTGGCGCAACGCTGATCGACATCGGTGGCGAGTCCACGCGCCCGGGTGCGCGTGCAGTCTCGGTGACCGAGGAGCTGGAGCGTGTGGCGCCAATGGTCGAGGCCATCAACAGTCGCCTCGACGTGGTCATTTCGGTCGATACCTCCACGCCTGCTGTCATGCGTGAAGCAGCCCGCCTGGGTGCCGGGCTGATCAACGACGTGCGGGCCCTGGAGCGCGATGGTGCCTTGGACGCTGCGGCGGACACCGGTCTGCCGGTGTGCCTCATGCACATGCGTGGCGAGCCAGGTAACATGCAGGACGATCCGCATTACCAGGACGTGACCGCCGACGTCACCCGTTATCTAGAACAGCGGATGGCCGCCTGCGCCGCAGCGGGCATCGACGCTGACAGAATCATCCTTGACCCGGGCTTCGGTTTCGCCAAGACACTGGCGCACAATCTGAGCCTGTTCAAGCACATGGAAGCGCTCTATCGCCTTGGGCGTCCACTGCTGGTGGGCGTTTCACGAAAGAGCATGATCGGCCTGACGCTGGAACGTCCGGTCGGCGAGCGCTTGTACGGCAGCCTTGCGCTGGCGGCGTTGGCCATGACCAAAGGGGCGAGCATCCTTCGGGTACATGACGTGGCCGAAACCGTTGATGTGGTACGCATGATCGCTGCGGTGCAAAACGCCGAATAAGAACATTGGAGTCCCTATGAGCAGAAAATACTTTGGTACCGACGGCATTCGTGGCCGCGTCGGCGAATACCCGATCACGCCTGACTTCATGCTGAAGCTTGGCTGGGCGGCCGGCATGGCCTTCCGCAAGCAAGGGCACTGCCGCGTGCTGGTGGGCAAGGACACGCGTATCTCCGGCTACATGTTCGAGTCCGCACTCGAAGCCGGCCTGTCCGCGGCAGGTGCCGATGTGATGCTGCTCGGGCCGATGCCGACACCGGCCATCGCTTACCTCACGCGTACCTTCCACGCCGAAGCCGGCATCGTCATCAGTGCCTCGCACAATCCGCACGATGACAACGGCATCAAGTTCTTCTCGGGCCAGGGCACCAAGCTGCCGGACGAGGTCGAGCTGATGATCGAAGAGCTGCTCGATCAACCGATGACCGTTGTCGAGTCGGGCAAGCTGGGCAAGGTTTCGCGTATCAACGATGCCGCCGGCCGCTACATCGAATTCTGCAAGAGCAGCGTGCCGAGCAGCACCAGCTTCGAAGGCCTCAAGCTGGTGGTCGACTGCGCCCATGGTGCGACCTACAAGGTTGCGCCCAGCGTATTCCGTGAGCTGGGTGCCGACGTGACCGTGCTGCATGCGCAACCGGACGGCCTGAACATCAACGAAGGTTGCGGCTCGACACACATCGAATCGCTGCAGGCCGCTGTACTGGTCGGGCATGCCGATCTCGGCATTGCCTTTGACGGTGATGGCGATCGCGTGCTGATGGTCGACCACACGGGCGCCATCGTCGACGGTGACGAGCTGCTGTTCATCATTGCTCGCGACCTGCAGGAGCATGGCAAGCTGCAAGGCGGGGTGGTCGGCACGCTGATGAGTAACCTGGGCCTGGAGCTGGCGCTCAAGGACCTGGACATCCCGTTTGTGCGAGCCAAGGTCGGCGACCGTTACGTCATGGCCGAGCTGTTGGAGCGTGAATGGCTGGTCGGCGGTGAAAACTCCGGTCACGTCGTGTGCTGCAACCACACCACAACCGGCGATGCGATCATTGCCGCGCTGCAGGTGCTGATGGCGCTCAAGCGCCGGGGTGAAACCCTGGCCCAGGCCCGTCAGGCCCTGCGCAAGTGCCCGCAGGTGCTGATCAATGTGCGCTTTGGCGCCAGCAAGGTCGACCCGCTGGAGCACCCCGCCGTCAAGGAAGCCAGTGCAAAGGTTACCGATGCGCTGGCGGGGCGTGGTCGCGTGCTGTTGCGCAAGTCCGGTACCGAGCCGCTGGTGCGGGTCATGGTTGAGGGCGAAGACGAAAGCCAGGTGCG
This sequence comes from Pseudomonas sp. KCJK9058, assembly GCF_046230975.1. Classification (NCBI taxonomy): domain Bacteria; kingdom Pseudomonadati; phylum Pseudomonadota; class Gammaproteobacteria; order Pseudomonadales; family Pseudomonadaceae; genus Pseudomonas; species Pseudomonas sp. KCJK9058. The sequence continues at coordinate 18,863 of NZ_JBJJLR010000020.1, read as the reverse complement.
GGCCCATGCTGAAGCACTGGCCAAACTGGTCAGCGAAGTTTGTGTCTGAAGGCGCTTGCCAGCGCAGATCTGGTTGGGTAAGATCTGCGCCCACTTTGACCGACGAGGTAAAGCATGCGTCGCCCTATGGTAGCTGGTAACTGGAAAATGCACGGTACCCGCGCTAGCGTCGCTGAGCTGACCAAAGGCTTGAGCAATCTCGCCTTGCCGAGCGGAGTGGAAGTCGCCGTATTTCCACCGGCCTTGTTCATCAATCAGGTGATTGATGGCCTGGCAGGTAAAGAAATTACTGTCGGCGCACAGAATTCTGCTGTACAACCCGAACAGGGTGCGCTGACCGGGGAAGTTGCTCCGGAGCAGCTGGTTGAAGCAGGTTGCAAGTTGGTGTTGATTGGTCACTCGGAGCGTCGCCAGATTATTGGTGAAACCGACGAAGTGCTCAATCGCAAGTTTGCAGCGGCCCAGGCCAAAGGCTTGAAGCCAGTGCTTTGCATAGGGGAAACCCTTGAGGAGCGCGAGGCTGGCAAAACGCTCGAAGTTGTCGGGCGTCAACTAAGCAGTATCATCGAAGCATTCGGTGTTAAGGCTTTTGCCGATGCAGTAATTGCCTATGAGCCTGTATGGGCCATCGGTACAGGCCTTACGGCCACGCCACAGCAGGCCCAGGATGTGCACGCCGCCATCCGCGGCCAGTTGGCGGCAGAAGATGCTGAAGTGGCTGCGAAGGTGCAGTTGCTATACGGCGGCAGCGTGAAGGCGGCCAATGCGGCCGAACTGTTCGGCATGCCGGATATCGATGGGGGGCTCATTGGTGGGGCTTCCCTGAACGCAGACGAATTCGGTGCAATTTGTCGCGCCGCAGGAAACTGAACAAATGCTGGAAACAGTCATCGTTGTTTTTCATCTGTTGGCAGCGCTGTCGCTTGTAGTGCTGGTTCTGTTGCAACAGGGTAAAGGTGCTGAAGCAGGTGCATCTTTCGGCGCGGGGGCTTCAAATACCGTGTTCGGGAGCCAAGGCTCTGCAACGTTCCTAAGTAAATTAACTGCTATACTCGCTGCCACTTTCTTTTTGACAGCACTTGGGTTAGGATACTTCGCGAAGCAACAAGCTCACCAGCTTAGCCAAGCAGGTCTTCCAGATCCAGCAGTGCTAGAAGTGAAAGAGCCGCAAAAACCGGCAGTTAATGATGATGTACCGGTGCTCCAGCAGCAGAAGAGCGAAACCACCAGTAATACGGGTGATGTACCTCCTCCGGCTCAAGAGCAGAAGTAACGGGTTTCAAGTAGTAGTATTGCCGAGGTGGTGGAATTGGTAGACACGCAACCTTGAGGTGGTTGTGCCCATAGGGTGTAGGGGTTCGAGTCCCCTTCTCGGTACCAATTAAAGCTTGAGAGCCCGCTTTAGCGGGCTTTCTTGTAGGTGAATGTTTGGATTTGACCCTCAACAGGGTTCGGTCTTATACTTTTGCCCCAGCTTTGTCGCGGGGTGGAGCAGCTTGGTAGCTCGTCGGGCTCATAACCCGAAGGTCGTTGGTTCAAATCCAGCCCCCGCAACCAGCTTCAGCGGAGCCCCTTTTCAGGGGCTTTTTGCTAACCGAACAGTTTCGGCGTCGTTGTCCTACGGCGCTTTCAGGGATGGGCGCTTCGCCCATTTTTTATTTGCACAGCATGCACGAGGGGGTTCAGGTGTCGAGCAAGCTAGAACAGTTGCAGGCCTTGTTGGCCCCGGTTGTCGAGGGTCTGGGCTATCAGTGCTGGGGGATCGAATACGTTTCCCAGGGTAAGCATTCGGTACTGCGCATCTACATCGACAAGGAAGGCGGTATTCTGGTGGACGACTGCGAAGCAGTCAGCCGTCAGGCCAGCGCAATCCTCGATGTGGAAGATCCAATCAGCAGTGAGTACACCCTCGAGGTGTCTTCTCCAGGCATGGATCGCCCACTGTTCACGCTGGAACAGTTTGCCTCGCATGCCGGCGAACAAGTGAAGATCAAGCTGCGCTCACCCTTCGAGGGTCGTCGTAACTTCCAGGGCCTTCTCCGCGGTGTGGAGGAGCAGGATGTGGTGGTCCAGGTGGACAACCAGGAGTTCCTGTTACCGATCGACTCGATCGACAAGGCCAATATTATTCCCAGTTTTGACTGAGACGTGCCGGGCCCGGCGGACTATCCGGGCCCAATGGCTTGCGCAAGGCGAGGCGTACGATGAGCAAAGAAGTACTGCTGGTTGTTGAATCGGTATCCAACGAAAAAGGTGTACCGCCCGGCGTCATTTTCGAAGCGCTGGAAGTGGCCCTGGCCACTGCAACCAAAAAACGTTTTGAAGACGAAGTCGACCTACGTGTGGAAATCAACCGCCACACCGGTAGCTACGAGACTTTCCGTCGCTGGACCGTGGTCGACGAAGCCGATCTTGATGATCCGGCGATCGAGACCTGGCTGGACAAGATCAAGGACACCCACCCTGAAGCCAAGGTCGGTGACGTGATCGAAGAGAAGATCGAGTCCATCGAGTTCGGTCGTATCGCCGCCCAGACCGCCAAGCAGGTCATCGTGCAGAAGGTCCGTGAGGCCGAGCGTGCCCAGGTGGTCGATGCCTACCGTGAGCGCGTTGGCGAGATCATCTCCGGTACCGTAAAAAAGGTTACCCGCGACAACGTCATCGTTGACCTGGGCAACAACGCCGAGGCCTTGCTGGCTCGCGAAGACATCATTCCGCGCGAAACCTTCCGTGTTGGTGTGCGCCTGCGTGCGCTGCTCAAGGAAATTCGCACCGAAAACCGTGGCCCACAGCTGATCCTGTCGCGCACCGCGCCGCAGATGCTGATCGAGCTTTTCCGCATTGAAGTGCCGGAAATTGCCGAGGGCCTCATCGAAGTCATGGCTGCTTCCCGTGATCCGGGTTCGCGAGCCAAGATTGCCGTCCGCTCCAAGGACAAGCGTATCGATCCGCAAGGTGCCTGTATCGGCATGCGTGGTTCGCGCGTCCAGGCCGTATCCGGGGAGTTGGGTGGTGAGCGTGTGGATATCGTCCTGTGGGACGATAACCCGGCGCAGTTCGTCATCAACGCCATGTCGCCGGCTGAAGTCGCGGCGATCATCGTTGATGAAGATGCCCATGCCATGGACATCGCCGTCGCCGAGGACAACCTGGCCCAGGCCATTGGCCGTGGCGGTCAGAACGTTCGCCTGGCCAGTCAGTTGACCGGCTGGACCCTGAACGTGATGACCGAGAAGGACATCCAGGCCAAGCAACAGGCCGAAACCGGTGACATCCTGCGCAATTTCATCGAGGAACTGGAAGTCGACGAGGAGCTGGCCCAAGTGCTGGTCGACGAAGGCTTCACCAGCCTTGAAGAAATTGCCTACGTACCGTTGGAAGAAATGCTCAACATCGATGGCTTTGACGAAGATATCGTCAATGAGCTCCGCGCTCGAGCCAAGGACCGTTTGTTGACCAAGGCCATCGCTACCGAAGAAAAACTGGCAGACGCCCACCCGGCCGAAGACCTGCTCTCCCTTGAGGGCATGGACAAAGACCTGGCGGCTGAACTGGCGGTGCGCGGCGTGGTTAACCGCGAAGACCTGGCCGAGCAGTCGATCGACGATCTGCTCGACATCGACGGCATCGACGAAGAGCGTGCCGGCAAGTTGATCATGGCCGCCCGAGCCCACTGGTTCGAGTAATTAGGCGCGGCCTGAGGAGAGAAGTGCATGACGCAAGTCACGGTGAAAGAACTGGCCCAAGAGGTCGAGGCACCGGTAGAGCGCCTGCTGCAGCAGATGCGTGAGGCAGGTCTGCCGCACACCGACGCCGGTCAGGTAGTGACCGACAATGAGAAGCAGACCCTGCTGACTCATTTGAAAAGCAGCCACAAGAGCAAGGCGGAAGAGCCGCGCAAGATTACCTTGCAGCGCAAAACCACCAGCACCCTGCGTGTCGCCGGTAGCAAGAGCATCAGCGTAGAAGTACGCAAGAAGAAAGTTTTCGTGCAGCGCAGCCCTGAAGAAATCCAGGCTGAGCAGAAGCGTGAGCTGGAAGAGCGCCGCGCGGCTGAAAATGCCGCTCGCGACAAGGTCGAGGCCGAAGTTCGCCAGCGCAACGAAGAGCAGGCTCGCCGTCAGGCGGCCGGCTCCACCGCCGCCGCCCCTGCGCCTGCTGCCAAGCCAGAGCCGGCTCCTGCCGCTGCTCCGGTCGCTGCTCCGGCCCCGGTAGTCGCAGACGCCCCGGCCTCTGAAGACGCCGCAGCCCGTGCTGCCGAGCGCAAGAAAGACGAGACCCGTCGCAACGAAAGCCGTACCCGTGATGACGACCGTCGTCGTGGCGAAGCGCCTCGTGTGTCGATCAAGGTCAAGGTCAAGGAGAAGGAAAAGGCGCCGACTCCGCGTGCTGCTCCGCGCACTACCGACGAAGAGAGCGATGGCGCTCGTCGTGGCCGTGGTGGCAAGAGCAAGCTGAAAAAGCGTAATCAGCACGGCTTCCAGAACCCGACCGGCCCCGTCATCCGTGACGTGACCATCGGCGAGACCATCACCGTCTCCGAGCTGGCCAACCAGATGTCCGTCAAGGGCGCTGAAGTGGTCAAGTTCATGTTCAAGATGGGGACCCCGGTCACCATCAACCAGGTGCTCGACCAGGAAACCGCTCAGCTGATCGCAGAAGAGCTGGGCCACAAGGTCACGCTGGTCAGCGACACCGCCCTGGAAGACTCCCTGGCCGAATCGCTGAAGTTCGAAGGCCAGACCGAGTCGCGTGCGCCGGTGGTTACCGTCATGGGTCACGTTGACCATGGTAAGACCTCGCTGCTCGACTACATCCGTCGTGCCAAGGTTGCCGCTGGCGAAGCCGGTGGCATCACCCAGCACATCGGTGCCTACCACGTGGAAACCGACCGCGGCATGGTCACCTTCCTCGATACCCCAGGTCACGCTGCGTTTACCCAGATGCGTGCCCGTGGTGCCAAGGCGACCGACATTGTCATCCTGGTGGTGGCGGCGGACGACGGCGTGATGCCGCAAACCCGCGAAGCCGTTCAGCATGCCAAGGCAGCCGGTGTTCCGCTGGTCGTTGCAGTGAACAAGATCGACAAGCCAGGTGCTGACCTCGATCGCATCCGTAACGAGCTGTCCGTCGAAGGCGTTACCTCCGAGGACTGGGGTGGTGACACGCCGTTCGTCAAGGTTTCGGCGAAGATGGGTACCGGTGTCGACGAGCTGCTCGAAGCCGTTCTGCTGCAGGCCGAGATCCTCGAACTGACCGCTACCCCAACCGCGCCAGGTCGTGGTGTGGTTGTCGAATCGCGCCTGGACAAGGGTCGTGGCCCGGTGGCGACCATCCTGGTTCAGGACGGTACCCTGCGTCAGGGCGACATGGTCCTGTGCGGTTCCAACTATGGCCGCGTACGCGCCATGCTCGACGAGAACGGCAAGCCTGTGAAGGAAGCTGGCCCGTCGATCCCGGTCGAAATCCTCGGCCTGGACGGTACTCCGGAAGCCGGTGACGAGCTGTCCGTGGTTGCCGACGAGAAGAAAGCCCGTGAAGTTGCCCTGTTCCGTCAAGGCAAGTATCGCGAGGTCAAGCTGGCCCGTGCTCACGCTGGCAAGCTGGAAAACATCTTCGAGACCATGGGTCAGGAAGAGAAGAAAACCCTCAACATCGTTCTCAAGACCGATGTGCGTGGTTCTCTGGAAGCGCTGCAGGGTTCGCTCGGCGGCCTGGGCAACGACGAAGTGCAAGTGCGCGTGATTGGTGGTGGCGTCGGTGGTATCACCGAGAGCGACGCCAACCTGGCGCTGGCTTCGAATGCAGTACTGTTCGGCTTCAACGTGCGTGCCGACGCCGGTGCGCGCAAGATCGTCGAGCAGGAAGGTCTGGATATGCGTTATTACAACGTGATCTACGACATCATCGAAGACGTCAAGAAGGCCCTGACCGGCATGCTCGGCAGCGATGTTCGCGAGAACATCCTGGGTGTCGCCGAAGTACGTGACGTGTTCCGTTCGCCGAAGTTCGGCGCCATCGCTGGCTGTATGGTCATCGAGGGTACCGTGTACCGCAACCGTCCGATTCGCGTACTGCGTGATGACGTTGTGATCTTCGAAGGCGAGCTGGAATCGCTGCGTCGCTTCAAGGACGATGCTTCCGAAGTCCGTTCGGGCATGGAGTGCGGTATTGGCGTCAAGAGCTACAACGACGTCAAGGTCGGCGACAAGATCGAAGTCTTCGAGAAAGTCCAGGTGGCTCGTACCCTTTAAGGGCGAGCGAGCCGCAAGCGCCTGCTACAGGGCGGCTTGCGGTACCTCTTCAGGTAGCGCCCGGTCAGGCATTCGTCTGTCCGGGCGTTTGCCGCTTTAAGTTACAGGTAGCAAGAATGGCCAAAGAATATAGCCGTACCCAACGTATTGGCGATCAGATGCAGCGCGAGCTGGCCGAGCTGATCCGTCGCGAAGTCAAGGACCCGCGTGTCGGTCTGGTGACTATCACCGCCGTGGACGTGAGCCGTGACCTGGGCCATGCCAAGGTGTTCATCACCGTCATGGGCGAGGAAACCCCGGATGCCGTGCAGCAATCGCTCAAGGCATTGAATAGCGCCGCCAGCTTCCTGCGTCTGCACCTGGGGCGTTCGATGCAACTGCGCAGCGTGCCGCAGCTGCACTTCCATTTCGATGAAAGTGTCAGCCGTGGTGTGCACCTGTCGGCGCTGATCGAGCGTGCAGTGGCCGAAGACCGCCTGCACAAGGATGCCGACGAGTCGGACACCAAGGAGTAAGCGGTGGCCCAGGTCAAACGTATCCGCCGCAATGTCAGCGGCATCATCCTGCTCGACAAGCCGCTGGGCTTCACGTCCAATGCCGCCTTGCAGAAAGTGCGTTGGCTGCTGAACGCGGAAAAGGCCGGCCATACCGGTAGCCTCGACCCGCTGGCGACCGGCGTGTTGCCGCTGTGCTTCGGTGAAGCGACCAAGTTTTCGCAGTACTTGCTGGATTCCGACAAGGGCTACGAAACCGTCATGCAGATGGGGCAGACTACCAACACCGGCGATGCCGAGGGTGAGGTGCTGCAGACCCGCGACGTGACCGTTGGTCGCGCCGACATCGAAGCGCTGCTGCCCCGTTTTCGCGGCCCGATCAGCCAGATACCGCCTATGTACTCGGCGCTCAAGCGTGACGGCCAGCCGTTGTACAAGCTGGCACGTGCAGGAGAGGTAGTGGAGCGCGAGGCGCGTTCTGTTACTATTAACCGCTTGGAGTTGCTCGAGTGCGAAGGCACCCGTGCACGGCTGAGCGTAGGATGCAGCAAAGGCACCTATATCCGCACGCTGGTGGAGGATATCGGTGAAGCCCTTGGTTGCGGCGCCTATGTCGCCGAGCTGCGCAGGACCCAAGCAGGGCCCTTTGCGCTGGCACAGACGGTCACCCTCGAGGAACTCGAACAGGCCCATGCCGAAGGTGGCAACGAAGCGCTCGACCGCTTCCTGATGCCATCGGACAGCGGGCTGCAGGACTGGCCGTTGGTCAGCCTGTCGGAACACAGTGCGTTCTACTGGCTGCATGGCCAGGCGGTACGCGCGCCGGACGCGCCACAATTTGGCATGGTGCGGGTACAGGATCACAATGCACGCTTCATCGGTATCGGTGAGGTGAGCGAAGACGGGCGCATTGCGCCGCGTCGGCTGATTCGGTCGGAATGACCGAAACCGCGGGGTCAGGCAGTTGCCGAGCCCCACGGCATCAAGGGTGGCTGTCAGTAGGCACGGTCACACCTTTTTTATTAATACAGGGATTTGTCCCTGGCCTATTGGACCCCGCTTGCGGGATCCGTTATCAGGAGAAGCCAAATGGCCCTCAGCGTTGAAGAAAAAGCTCAGATCGTTGCCGAATACCAGCAAGCCGCCGGCGATACCGGTAGCCCGGAAGTGCAGGTTGCTCTGCTGACCGCCAACATCAACAAGCTGCAAGGCCACTTCAAGGCCAACGATAAAGACCACCACTCCCGTCGTGGTCTGATCCGTATGGTCAACCAGCGTCGTAAGCTGCTGGATTACCTGAAGGGCAAAGACACCACTCGTTACAGCGCCCTGATCGGTCGCCTGGGCCTGCGTCGCTAATAGCGGCCTGGTCAGTGGTGTGCGTGGGGTGTCGCAGGCTTCGGCAGGGCTGTTTTGCAGCGCTGCCGTTGGGCACTCCACGCGTATCTCCGAGGTTGGCAGCCTGGCAATGCTGAGCGGTTTTTCCGCTTGGTGCCAGGCTCCCAGCCTCGTGTTGTATCTGGACGGTCAATGGGGCCGATTCCCCGTTCTGCCCAAGAATTCGCAAGAAACCAGTTCCCCCAAGAGCCACTGAAAAAGGTAGGAAACCGTGAACCCGGTAATCAAGACTTTCCAGTTCGGTCAATCGACCGTCACTCTCGAAACGGGCCGTATTGCCCGTCAGGCAACCGGCGCCGTGCTGGTTACCGTCGACAACGACGTCACCGTGCTGGTGACTGTGGTAGGCGCCAAACAGGCTGATCCAGGCAAGGGTTTCTTCCCGCTGTCGGTTCACTACCAGGAAAAGACCTACGCCGCTGGCAAGATCCCAGGTGGCTTCTTCAAGCGTGAAGGCCGTCCTTCCGAGAAAGAGACGCTGACCTCGCGCCTGATCGACCGTCCGATCCGTCCGCTGTTCCCGGAAGGCTTCATGAACGAAGTGCAGGTCGTCTGCACCGTGGTTTCCACCAGCAAGAAGACCGACCCGGACATCGCCGCGATGATCGGTACCTCGGCTGCCCTGGCCATTTCCGGCATTCCGTTCGAAGGCCCGATCGGCGCTGCCCGCGTTGCCTTCCACGAAAGCACTGGTTACCTGCTGAACCCGACCTACGAGCAACTGGCTGCCTCGAGCCTGGACATGGTCGTTGCCGGTACCTCCGACGCCGTACTGATGGTTGAATCGGAAGCTCAAGAGCTGACCGAAGACCAGATGCTGGGTGCCGTACTGTTCGCCCACGACGAATTCCAGGCTGTTATCCAGGCTGTCAAAGAGCTGGCTGCCGAAGCTGGCAAGCCGACTTGGGACTGGAAACCTGCCGTTGCCAACACCGAGCTGTTCAATGCTATCCGCGCCGAGTTCGGCGAAGCGGTTTCGCAGGGTTACACCATCACCGTCAAAGCCGACCGCTACGCGCGTCTGGGTGAGCTGCGTGACCAGGCGGTTGCCAAGTTCTCCGGTGAAGAAGGCCAGCCTTCGGCTTCCGAAGTAAAAGAGATCTTCGGCGAAATCGAATACCGCACCGTTCGCGAAAACATCGTCAACGGCAAGCCACGTATCGACGGCCGCGACACCAAGACTGTACGCCCGCTAAACATCGAAGTCGGTGTGCTGCCGAAAACTCACGGTTCGGCACTGTTCACCCGTGGCGAAACCCAGGCCCTGGTCGTTGCGACCCTGGGTACTGCCCGTGATGCCCAGCTGCTGGACACCCTCGAAGGCGAGAAGAAAGACCCCTTCATGCTGCACTACAACTTCCCACCGTTCTCGGTAGGTGAGTGTGGCCGCATGGGCGGTGCTGGCCGTCGCGAAATCGGCCACGGCCGTCTGGCCCGCCGTTCGGTTCAGGCCATGCTGCCTGCTGCTGACGTGTTCCCGTACACCATCCGTGTGGTTTCGGAAATCACCGAATCCAACGGTTCCAGCTCCATGGCTTCGGTCTGCGGTGCTTCCCTGGCCCTGATGGACGCCGGTGTGCCGATGAAGGCGCCAGTTGCCGGTATCGCCATGGGCCTGGTCAAGGAAGGCGACAAGTTCGCAGTCCTGACTGACATCCTGGGTGACGAAGACCACCTGGGCGACATGGACTTCAAGGTAGCCGGTACCGCCAAAGGCGTCACCGCGCTGCAGATGGACATCAAGATCAACGGCATCACCGAAGAGATCATGGAAATCGCCCTGGGCCAAGCCCTGGAAGCGCGCCTGAACATCCTCGGCCAGATGAACCAGGTCATTGGCCAGTCGCGTACCGAACTGTCGGCCAACGCCCCGACCATGATCGCGATGAAGATCGACACCGACAAGATCCGTGACGTCATCGGTAAAGGCGGCGCCACCATTCGCGCCATCTGCGAAGAGACCAAGGCTTCGATCGACATCGAAGACGACGGCTCGATCAAGATCTTCGGCGAAACCAAGGAAGCGGCAGATGCTGCCAAGCAGCGCATCCTGGGCATCACCGCCGAGGCCGAGATCGGCAAGATCTACGTCGGCAAGGTCGAGCGCATTGTCGATTTCGGCGCGTTCGTCAACATCCTGCCTGGCAAGGACGGCCTGGTGCACATCTCCATGCTGAGCGATGCTCGCGTCGAGAAAGTCACCGACATCCTGAAAGAAGGCCAGGAAGTCGAAGTGCTGGTACTGGACGTGGACAACCGCGGCCGTATCAAGCTGTCGATCAAAGACGTCGCTGCGGCCAAGGCCTCGGGCGTCTAAGCGACCGTCACGCAATAGAGAAAGGGCCCTTCGGGGCCCTTTTTTCATGGGGGCGGGAACCTTTTGCGGACTTGCATCTTGCATGCAGGTTTACCGCGCAGATTGCAAAATGCACGACCGCAGCAGCGATGGTGTTTTGCTAACTGATTGATTTAAAAGGAAATAAACGAAGAGGCCAAGCTGGCACAGCCCATGCAACTACCTTCATACCTGACGCCAGGACATACGGCGCAGACCCTTCGAAAAACAGGAGTGACCCACATGAAGAAGTTCGCCATTGCTGCCGCTACTGCTACCGCTCTGACCCTGACCATGGCTAACGGTGCATTCGCCGCTGAGCCAACCCAGGCTCCAGTCATGTTGGCGGCCAACACCGTCGACAACGCCAAGCAAGAAGGCTCCGACACTTGGATCACTACCAAGGTCAAAGCTGATCTGCTGACTGAAAAAGGCATCCCAGGCAGCGACATCAAAGTCGAGACCAGCCAAGGTGTTGTTTCGCTGTCTTCTGATGTGAAGGTTACCGAATCGCAGAAAGCAGAAGCGGTGCGCATCACCAAGAACATCAAAGGCGTCAAGAGCGTAATGTCTGACGGCCTGAAAGCCGAGTAAAGGAATGTCCCGTCGGCCAAATGGATTTGGCCACTTTCATCAAAGCCCTGGCCCTTGCCAGGGCTTTTTCTTGAGTTCAATACACTGGGTTGCGCGCGATCACATCGCTTTCGAAGCATTCCTGCTCAAGGATCAGAGGCTCCACCAATGGGCGGCTGTCGCGAAAATGCGCGGTCTGGGTATGCGCTTCATACGCAGCATCATCGCGGTAGATTTCGTACAGGTAGATCACCTCCGGATCAACCCGGTCCTGCGACACATCGAACACCAGACAGCCAGGCTCACTCGCCACGGAAGCTGCAGCATTGACCTTGATTGCACTCAGGAAAGCGTCGGCGCATCCAGGCTTCACTCGGGTCTTGATGAACAGGCTATACACAAATCTCTCCTTTTGTTTTAAATTCAATAATGAATTGTATACAAAAATGGAGCTTCGCCAATGTCCGAATTGCCTGCACGCCCTGGCCGCCTGAATGGCTTGCGCCACATCGCCCTGCTGGTGCCTAACCTGGAAGAGTGTGAACGTTTCTACGTCGATGTGCTGGGCATGGAAGTGCTGAATCGCGCCAATGAGGACCTGGTGTATCTCACTTGCGGTAACGACAACCTGTCATTGGGGCGTGGGGCAGGGGCGGCCAACGGGTTGCAGACCCTGGATCACTACGGGTTCGTTGTCGACAGTGTGGAGGAGCTGGAAGCCTGGTATGCGTACTTCAAGGCCCGTGGCGTGACCTTGCTCGACCGGCCGTTCAACCATGGTGACGGCGCACGCAGCTTCCACCTGCTGGACCCGGCCGGGAACAAGGTTCAACCGTTGTATCACCCGGCGGTGTCGGGGCAGCGCTTGGTTTGAAGCCCGTGCTGGCCTCTTCGCGGGCACGCCCGCTCCCACAGGTAGTGCGCAGGCCTGTGTGGGCAGGCGTGCCTGCGAACAGGCCAGGCCTGCCAGAGGGGATTACTCGGCATCCAGGTGCATCGGTGTCACCACCCGGCCATCGCTTTGAGGCTGCCCCAGGCTGGTATCGATGAAGTACACCCGGTCGTCTTCCAGCTTGCCCTTGTCGACCAGGTAGTCCTTGATGCTGCTGGCCCGCTCCTGCCCCAAGGTACGCAGCAAGGCGGTACTCTCGGCCCACGACTTGATCACGGCCTCGCGCAGCTTGGCGGCGCGCTCGTCACGGCCCAACTGCTCCCATTCGGCAGGCGGCTGCTGCTTCAGGCGGGTGCGGTAGATGCCTTCGAGCATCGCCGGTTTGTCACTGTCGTCAACCACCAGCATCGAGGCATTAGCCGGCACCTTGTCACCCCGTCGCTGCAGGATCTTGTACCAGGTGGCCTGGTACTCACGCTCAAGGCGTTGTTGCGCGATGAGCGGGCCATCACTGGCCTGGGCGCTGGTGCCTTCGATTTCCAGGCGCAGTTCCGGGCGCTCTTTCAGCGCGGATGCCAGCTTGTCCAAGGACGACTGGGCCTCGCCGCTGAGTTCGCTGGAACCGGGGGCGAACGCCACGTTGCCAAGGTCTTCCGAGCTACCGCCGCTGATCAGCCCGCCAATGAATTTGAATGGCGCCTGCGCCGCGCGCAGCACCAGGTTGCGCAGGGTTTGCCAAACAATCGGCATCACGCTGAATTGCGGGTTGTTGAGGTCGCCAGACACCGGCAGCTCGATCGAGATCTTGCCCTCGGTATCCTTCAGCAATGCCACCGCCAGGCGGATTGGAAGGTCGACCGCATCCGGGCTGTCGACTTTCTCGCCCAACTGCAGTTGCTCCACTACTACCTTGTTCTCGGCCTTGAGCTGGCCGTTGGTGATCAAGTAGTGCAGGTCCAGGTTCAGCCGCCCCTTGCGGATGCGGAAACCGGCGAATTTGCCGGAGTAGGGCGTCAGCGTGGTCAGTTCGACGCGCTTGAAGCTGGTGGCAATGTCCAGGCTGGCCAGTGGATTGAACGGGTTGAGTGCGCCCTTGATGGTAACCGGTGCGTAGCGGTCTACCTTGCCCTTGACGTCGACCTTGGCCGGCTGTGGCTTGCGGTTGTCGATGGTGCCGATCTGCCCGTTGAGTTGCTGGATGGCTGTGGCGAAGTTGGGGGTTAGCGACAGGTCGGCAAAGTTGGCCGAGCCGTCGTTGATGTCGATCTGCCCGATATGGATGCCAAGCGGCTTGTTGCTGCTGGCTGTGGTCGGCTTGGGCTGGCTGCTCGCCGGGGCGTCGGCCGGTTGCGGGATCAGCAGATCATTCACGTTAGTGGTGCGGTCTTCGTTGATGATGAAGCGTGCATAGGGCTGCAGCAGGGTCACCTTGTCGATCGACAGAGCATCGCCGTGCACGTAGGACAAGCCGTCGACGTTCACCTGCTGCCATTTGACGAAGTCGCGGCTCTTGATGGTGTCGAGGGTATGCAACTGGCTGACCTGCGCCTTGCCGGTCACATTGAAGGCCAGCGGCGCGGTGTTCTTCAGGTCGACCTTGAGGTCGCTCGAGAGCATGCCGCTGCGCAGCTCCAGCAGGATGAACGGGCTGATGTAGGCCTGGGCTACACGCAGGTCGATGTCGCGGGTGCTCACATCCAGCTTTGCCCATATCGGTGCCAGGTTGACCTGGCCTGCAGCCTGCAGTTTGCCTTGCTTACCCACACCTGTATCGAGTTTGAGGGTGAAGGGCGACTGGTTGAGGCTGTCGAAACCTTGCAGGTCGGCATTGAGAGGGCCAATGTCCAAGGCTACCGGTGCCTTTTGGCTGCGATCTTCCAGGTGTACCAGGTAGTTGCGCAACTGCACGTCCTTGAGCAGCACTTGCCAGGGTTTGCTTGGCTCGTTGACCGCTTTCTCTTCAGGCGTAGGTGCTGCGGCCGCCGGCTCGGCCTTTTCCTTCGGCGTGGCCTTGGCGGGTTGGCTGGCGAACAGCTTCTGCCAGTCGAGCTGGCCATCTTTTTCCAGCGCCGCCCAGGTTTCGAGCTTTTCGCTGCGAACCTTGCCCACCGTGACCTGCTGCTTGACCAGGTCAATGGAGGTTTCGCTAACCTCCAGGCTGGCCAGGCGTGCCAACGGTCGGCCATCCGGCGCCTTGATGGCGAATGGCGCGATACGCACGGAGACGTTATCCAGCAGCAGCTCGGTCTGTTTGGCGAGGTTGAGCTTGTAGTGCGTATCGAGGCTTACCACGCCGTCTTCCAGCACCAGTGGCACGGCATCGCGCACGTAGGGCCAGAACAGCTTCATCTTGCCGTCAGTGACCTTCAGTGTGCCTTCGGAGGCGATCGGCGACAGGCTCAGCGTGCCCTTCCAGTCGATGCGTCCGCCATTGGGGCCGCTGGCCACCAAGGTCATGTCGGCGTTGTCGTTGGGCAGGGTGCTGAGGTTTTTCAGCTCCAGATTCATGTTGTCGTAGAGGAACTCGATCGGCTCGCTGGGCCGCAGGTCCTCGAAGTGCAGGTAACCGTCGATGAGCTTGATGCTGCCAATACGCAGCGGGAACGGGTCGCTGGGCGGCTCTTCGGGTTTGGCTTCGCTGGCCGGTAGTTTGAACAACCCGGTCAGGTTGAGGGTACCGTCCTTGGCGAACAGCACTTCGTTGCGCGGTTTGTCGAGTTCCACCGCTTCCAGATGCAGGGCTTTTGTCCACAGGCTGTCGAGCGAGGCGTTAGCGTAAAGACGCTCGAAACCGACCTGTTCCTTGCCCGGCTCGCCGATCTGCAGGCCCCACAGCGTCAGCTCGAGGCTGAAGGGGTTGAGTTCGATCCGTTCGAGGTGGGCCGGCACGGTGGCGTATTGGGCCAACTGCTGGTTGGCGATGCGCAGTGCGACACCGGGAAGAACGAGAAAGCCGAGCAGGCTATACAGGGCTACCAAGGCCACGATTGCGCCAGCGGCGCGAGTCAATCCTTTGTACATGTGTCGCTTCGTCTGTCTAAGCAGGAGTGCTTGGAGTATGGCACGTTAAATCAGTTCCGCAGGGGCCAACCTTTTCGCTCAATCAATGCCCATGCGCCGTTTGGCCCGGTGTGCCGAGCCGTCGCGCATTGCCCAGCGCAATACCGGCGCGGTGCGGCGCAGGCCCAGGCGGATCAGGCGCTGCTGCAGGGGCCCGTGCTGCAGGCCGAGCAGTGCCTGGGCCCAGCCGGGCAGCAAGTCGATACCCGCGTGCAGCATCAGTTTGCCAACAGGCTGTGCCAGGCGGCTGGGTGCAGGGGCGTCGAGCAGGATTCGCATGACCTCATGGCTGCGCGTATCACAGTGCAGCTGTGGGCGTATGTGTTGCAGATAGTCTTCAACTTGCTGGCACGAGCGCGGCACGTCACGGGCACCGAGGCGCTCGGCGATCAGGGCGATTTCGTTGTAATAGGCATCCTGCTCGGCGCGTGGCAGGTGTGGGTTGCGGTAACGCAGGTGGGCGGCGAGGAAACGGCTGACCTCCGCTACATGCACCCAGGTCAACAGATCCGGGTCGCTGGCCGCATAAGGGCGGCCATCCGGTGCAGTGCCGGTGACCTGCAGGTGAATGGTGCGCACTTTGTCGATCAGCCACTCGGCATCGCCAGTGGCGCCGAAGGTGGTGCCGGAAATGAACTGGCTGGTGCGGCGCAAGCGGCCGAGCAGGTCTTCACGAAAATTGGAGTGGTCCCACACACCGGCCAAGGCCAGGGGATGCAACAACTGCAGCATCAGCGCGCTGATGCCACCGACCAGCATGCTCGGGAAGTCGCCATGTACCCGCCAGCTAATACTGTGCGGGCCGAACAGGCCGGGGTCGCCCTTGGGCGATTCCAGGTCGAGCTGGCCGAGGGCCAGCCCAGTGAGGCTCATGACCTGGGTTTCGATACGGCGACGAAGGGCTTCCATGGCGACCTGCTGTACAGGGCGGCCAGATTTGCGGCCGCCGGTTACTGGTTGAGGCGTTTGTCGATCAGGCCCTGTACCACGCTTGGGTCGGCCAGGGTCGAGGTATCGCCCAGGTTTTCCAGCTCATTGCAGGCGATTTTGCGCAGTATACGCCGCATGATCTTGCCTGAGCGCGTCTTGGGTAGCGCTGGCGCCCACTGAATCAGCTCAGGCTTGGCGAAGCTGCCGATTTCCTTGCTGACCAGGGCCAGCAGCTCGGCCTTCAGCGTGTCATCTGGTGTCACGCCATTCATGGTCGTGACGAAGGCGTAGACGCCTTGGCCCTTGAGGTCGTGGGGGTACCCGACCACCGCGGCTTCGGCCACGCTGTCATGCAGCACCAGTGCGCTTTCCACTTCAGCGGTGCCGATGCGGTGCCCGGACACGTTGATCACATCGTCGATGCGCCCGGTGATCCAGTAGTCGCCATCGGCATCGCGGCGGGCACCGTCGCCAGTGAAGTAGTAGCCGGGCAAGGGCTTGAAGTAGGTGTCGACCATCCGCTGGTGGTCGCCGTAGACACTGCGGATCTGCCCCGGCCAGCTGGCTTTGATCGCCAGCACGCCGGCGCCGGGGCCTTCGATCAGTTTGCCTTTTTCGTCCAGTAGCACCGGTTGCACGCCGAACATTGGCTGGGTAGCGCAGCCGGGTTTGAGTGACTGTGTGCCGGGCAGTGGGGTGAGCATGATGCCGCCGGTTTCGGTCTGCCACCAGGTATCCACAATCGGGCAGCGCTTTTGCCCGACCTCCTCGAAATACCATTCCCAGGCTTCCGGGTTGATCGGCTCGCCGACGCTGCCCAGCAGACGCAGGCTTTTGCGTGAGGTGCTCTGCAGTGGCGCAGAGCCCTCGCGCATCAGTGCGCGCAGGGCGGTCGGAGCGGTGTAGAAGATGTTCACCTGGTGTTTGTCCACCACTTGCCAGAAGCGCGAGGTGTCTGGGTAGTTGGGCACGCCTTCGAACATCAGCGAGATTGCGCCATTGGCCAGCGGGCCGTAGACGATGTAGCTGTGGCCGGTCACCCAGCCGACATCGGCGGTGCACCAGAACACCTCGCCGTCACGATAATCGAACACCACCTTGAAGGTCATCGTTGCCTGCAGCAGGTAGCCGCCGGTGGTATGCAGCACCCCTTTGGGTTTGCCGGTGCTGCCGGAGGTGTAGAGGATGAACAGCGGGTCTTCGGCCTCCATCGGTTCAGGGGGGCAGTCGTCGCCGGCCTCTTTCGTCGCTTCGTGATACCAGAGGTCGCGGCCCTCGGCCCAGGCAACATCGCCGCCAGTGCGGCGCACCACCAATACGCTACTGACCGCTGGGCAGCTGGCCAGGGCTTTGTCGACGTTCTGTTTCAGTGGGATGCGTTTACCGCCACGCACGCCTTCATCGGCGGTGATCACGGTGCGGCAGTCGGCATCGAGAATACGGTCTCGCAAGGCATCGGGGGAGAAACCGCCAAACACCACCGAGTGGATGGCGCCGATGCGGGTGCAGGCGAGCATGGCGAACGCGGCCTCGGGAATCATTGGCATGTAGATGCACACCCGGTCGCCTTTCTTCACACCGCGCGCTTTCATTGCATTGGCCAGGCGGCAGACCTGACGGTGCAGTTCGCGGTAGGTGATGGCCTTGGAGTCCTTGGGGTCGTCGCCTTCCCACAGCAAGGCCGTTTGCTCGCCGCGCTGGGCCAGGTGGCGGTCGATGCAGTTGTAGCTGACGTTGAGTTGCGCACCGTCGAACCAGCGGGCCTTGCCGGTATGCAGGTCGCATTGCTGCACGCTTGACCAAGGCTTGATCCAGTCCAGGCGTTTGGCCTGTTCGGCCCAGAAGGTGTCTGGGTCTTCGACCGACTGGCGATAGAGGCGGCGGTAGTCTTCGGGGGTGAGGGCGGCGGACTGGCTGACGGCCAGGGCCTGGGGGTATTTGCGGATATCGAACATGGCGGGTGGTCCTGCTCTTGTAAGGGGCGATGGACTGCAACGGCTATTCGATAGGACAGTGTAGCTGGGAGCGGTGTTCAACCTGGGCCGGCCTCTTCGCGGGTAAACCCGCTCCTACGAGGTAACGCGTTGCCTGGTAGGAGCGGGTTTACCCGCGAAGAGGCCGGCACAGGTTTCGGATCAACCGCGGTGACGGCCGCGGAAGTAGTTGATCAGGCCTTGGGTGGAACCGTCTTCGGCGCTGTCTTCCAGGCTGCCGACCAAGCGCTGGTAAACGCCCTTGCCCAGTTCCTTGCCCAGCTCGACGCCCCACTGGTCGAAGGCGTTGATACCCCAGATAACGCTCTGTACGAACACCTTGTGCTCGTACATCGCCACCAACGCGCCCAGGCGGCGCGGGCTGATGCGCTCGACCACCAACGTGTTGCTCGGGCGGTTACCCGGGATTACCTTGTGCGGTGCCAGCTTTTCGATGTCCGCTTCGTTGAGGCCTTTAGCGCGCAATTCGGCTTCGGCTTCCTCGCGGGTTTTGCCCAGCATCAGCGCCTGGCTCTGCGACAGGCAGTTGGCGTACAGCCACTGGTGGTGGTCGGCCACCGGGTTGAAGCTCACCACCGGCACGATGAAATCGGCCGGAATCAACTGGGTGCCCTGGTGCAGCAACTGGTGGTAGGCATGCTGGCCGTTGCAGCCCACGCCACCCCAGATCACCGGCCCGGTGTCGGTCTTCACCGGTGTACCGTCTTGCAATACGCTCTTGCCGTTGGATTCCATGTCCAGCTGCTGCAGGTGCTTGGTGATGTTGCGCAGGTAGTGGTCGTACGGCAGGATCGCGTGGCTGTTCGCGTCCCAGAAGTTGCCATACCACACGCCCAGCAGGGCCAGTAGCACCGGCATGTTCTTGTCGAACGGTGCGGTCTGGAAGTGCTGGTCCATGGTGTAGGCGCCGGACAGCAGTTCCTTGAAGTTGGC